>JAJAZJ010000301.1 GCA_026785795.1 Pseudoxanthomonas sp. | reverse complement strand
CGGTTGGCCTTGTCGAAGCTGGACTTGAAGATGAAGTTGATGCCCAGCCTGCCGGTGATTTCCTTCAGCTGGCCGGCCACGTCAAGCTGCAGCTGCATCGACTCGATCACGCAGGGGCCAGCGATAAGGAAGAACGGCTGGTCCAGGCCAACTTCGAAGTCACAGAGTTTCAAGACACTGCTCCAGCGGTAGGAGCGACGTAAGTCGCGCGGGGCTTTCACGATGCGCCTGCGAATCGCGACTTACGTCGCTCCCACAAACACCTATTGCCTCGTGGATCACGCGCGCGCTTCCTTGAGCAGTTTGCCGCCGGCCTTCATTTCGCGCGCGGCGCGCACGAAGCCGACGAACAGCGGGTGGCCGTCACGCGGCGTGGACAGGAACTCCGGATGCGCCTGGCAGGCCAGGAACCACGGGTGCACGCTGCGCGGCAGCTCGATCATTTCCACCAGCAGGTCGTCCATGGACTTGGCGGAAAGCACCAGCCCGGCATCCTCCATCTGGGTGCGATAGCGGTTGTTGAACTCGTAGCGATGGCGGTGGCGTTCGGCCACCACGTCCTTGCCGTAAAGCTCGCGGGCCAGGGTGCCGGGCTTCAGGCGCGCCTCCTGCAGGCCCAGACGCATGCTGCCGCCCAGGTCCGACCGCTCATCGCGCTTCTCAAAATCGCCGGTAGCCGTGCGCCATTCGGTAATCAGGCCGATCACCGGGTGCGCGGACTGCTTGTCGTTTTCAGTGCTGTTGGCGTCGGCCAGGCCCAGCACGTTGCGCGCGTATTCGACCACCGCCGCCTGCATGCCGTAGCAGATGCCGAAGTACGGCACCCCGTGCTCACGCGCATAGCGGGCGGTGAGCACCTTGCCTTCGAAACCGCGGTCGCCAAAGCCGCCGGGCACCAGGATGCCGTCGACGTCGTCCAGCGCCGACAGGTCGCTGGACTCCAGCTCCTGCGCTTCCAGCCACTTCAGGTTGACCCGCGTGCGCTGGCGCAGGCCGCCGTGCTTGAGCGCCTCGCCCACCGACTTGTAGGCGTCCTTGTGGTCCACATACTTGCCGACCACGGCGATGGTGACTGCATCCACGGGATTTTCGGTGGCGTCTACCGCCGCCTCCCATTCCGACAGGTCCGCGGCATGGGTCACCGGCAGCTTGAGCTGGTTGACCACGATCTCGTCCAGGTGCTGCGCGTGTAATTCCAGCGGAATCTTGTACAGCACGTCGACGTCTTGCGCGGTAATGACCGCACGCTCCGGCACGTTGGTGAACGAGGCGATCTTGCGGCGTTCGGAATCCGGCAGCGGCTGCTCGCTGCGGCACAGCAGCACGTCGGGCTGGATGCCGATGGAGCGCAGCTCCTTGACCGAGTGCTGGGTGGGCTTGGTCTTCAATTCACCCGCCGCGGCGATATACGGCACCAGGGTCAGGTGCATGAACAGCGCATTCTCCTGGCCGCGCTCGGTGCGGATCTGGCGGATGGCCTCTAGGAACGGCAGCGACTCGATGTCGCCCACCGTGCCGCCGATCTCCACCAGGGCCACGTCGAAGCCTTCGGTGGCCTCGTTGATGCAACGCTTGATCTCATCGGTGATATGCGGGATGACCTGCACGGTGGCGCCCAGGTAGTCGCCGCGGCGCTCCTTGCGGATCACGTTTTCGTAGATGCGACCGGTGGTGACGGAGTTCTTGCGGCTCAAGCGCGTGCGCACGAACCGCTCGTAGTGGCCCAGGTCCAGGTCGGTTTCGGCGCCGTCGTCGGTGACGTAGACCTCGCCATGCTGGAACGGGCTCATGGTGCCCGGATCGACGTTGATGTACGGGTCCAGCTTCATCATGGTGACGCGCAGGCCGCGGGCCTCGAGGATGGAGGCAAGCGAGGCAGCGGCGATGCCCTTGCCCAGCGAGGACACCACGCCACCGGTTACGAAGATCAGGGGGGTCATGGCGTGGGCATGTCCTTGTACGGCGGGCTGATAGGGCCGTACAAGGCATGCCCTGCCACCCGGAAGGCGATAGTTTACCGGCTAAGGGGGGCTTCCTGCAGACGGGGGCTCAAAAAAACGACGCCCCGACGATGCGGGGCGCGTGCGGGCCAGGAATCGCCCTGAAACCTGATGACGGAGCCGTCACGGCGTGCGCGGCTTTTCCTCTTCTTCCTCGCGCCCGGCTTTGGACCCCGTGTCGCCCTGCTTGCGGGCGGCGGCCTCGGTCCTGGCGCGACGTTCTGCGCGCTGCTCGGCCTCGGTGGGGGCGTCGGCGCTGCGGCTGGCGTCGGCCTTGTCCGCCTTGTCGGCCTTGTCAGCCTTGCCGGTGCCAGTGGACTGGGCAAAGGCGGCCGGCAGGACCAGAACCGCAGCAACGGTGGCCAGAATGAGCAGGGTGCGCTTGATCATGGGGTTCTCCTGTTGACTGCCCGCCGCGTTGGATGGAAGGCGACGGTGCAACGCGGTGACCATAGCCCAGCCACACCCACCTGCCACTGAACGTGCAAAAGCCCGGCGCAGGCCGCACACTTCCGGGCTGTCGCACCCTGCCAAGAGCACGCCACCGCGCAATGAATACCCGCTACAACGCCGCCGATATCGAAGTACTGTCCGGGCTGGACCCGGTCAAGCGCCGCCCGGGCATGTACACCGACACCACCCGGCCCAACCACCTGGCCCAGGAGGTCATCGACAACGCAGTGGACGAGGCGCTGGCAGGCCACGCCACTGGGATCGAGGTGATCCTGTTCAAGGACGGCAGCTGCGAAGTCAGCGATGACGGACGCGGCATGCCGGTGGACATCCATCCCGAGGAAAAGATCTCCGGCGTCGAGCTGATCCTCACCCGCCTGCATGCTGGCGGCAAGTTCAACAATCGCAACTACACCTTCAGCGGCGGGCTGCACGGAGTGGGCGTCAGCGTGGTCAATGCGCTGTCGCAGAAGGTGGAGCTGTTCATCAAGCGCGACGGCAGCGAATACCGCATGGAGTTCCGCAATGGCGACCCGGCCAGCAAACTGGAAATCGTGGGCAGCGTGGGCAAGAAGAACACCGGCACGCGCTTGCGTTTCTGGGCGGATCCCAAGTATTTCGATACGCCCAAGTACAACCTGCGCGCACTCAGGCACCTGCTGCGCGCCAAGGCGGTGCTGTGCCCGAGACTGACCGTCAAGCTGTTTGACGAAGCCAGCGGCGAGCGCGACGAGTGGCATTACGCCGACGGCCTGCGCGACTACCTGCTGGGTGAGCTCAGCGGACGCGAACTGCTGCCGCCTGCGCTGTTTATCGGCCAGCTGTCCCGGCAGAGCGAGATCGTGGACTGGGCGGTAGCCTGGATTCCCGACGGCGAACTGGTGCAGGAAAGCTACGTCAACCTGATTCCGACCGCGCAGCACGGCACGCACGTGAATGGACTGCGCAGCGGGCTGACCGACGCGCTGCGCGAATTCTGCGACTTCCGCAACCTGCTGCCGCGCGGGGTGAAGCTGGCGCCGGAGGACGTGTGGGACCGGGTGGCTTTCGTGCTGTCGGTGAAGATGACCGACCCGCAGTTCAGCGGCCAGACCAAGGAACGCCTGAGTTCCCGGCAGGCCGCCGGCTTTATCGAAGGCGCGGCGCACGATGCATTTTCGCTGTGGCTGAACCAGCACACCGAGCTGGGCGAACGCATCGCGCAGCTCGCGATCGAGCGCGCCAGCGCGCGCCTGAAGACCGAAAAACAGATTGTCCGCAAGAAGGTGACCCAGGGCCCTGCCCTGCCCGGCAAACTTGCCGACTGCATTTCGCAGGATCTGTCGCGCACCGAACTGTTCCTGGTGGAAGGCGACTCGGCCGGCGGCAGCGCCAAGCAGGCGCGTGACAAGGACTTCCAGGCCATCCTGCCGCTGCGCGGCAAGATCCTGAACACCTGGGAAGTGGCGTCCAGCGGCGTGCTGGCGTCCAACGAAGTTCACGACCTGGCCGTGGCCATCGGCTGCGATCCGGGCAAGGACGACATCAGCGGCCTGCGCTACGGCAAGGTGGTGATCCTGGCCGACGCCGATTCTGACGGGCTGCACATCGCGACCCTGCTGGCGGCCCTGTTCTTGCAGCATTTCCCGGCGCTGGTGCAGGCCGGCAACATTTTCGTGGCCATGCCGCCGCTGTTCCGCGTGGACGTGGGCAAGCAGGTGTTCTACGCGCTGGACGAGGAGGAAAAGCGGCTGCTGTTGGAGAAGATCGAGCGCGAGGCGGGGTCGAAGAAGGGCGCCAAGGGCGCGGTGAACGTGACCCGCTTCAAGGGCCTGGGCGAGATGAATCCGTCGCAGCTGCGCGAGTCCACCATCCACCCCGACACCCGCCGCCTGGTGCAGCTGACCAACGAGGACGACAGCGGCACGCGTTCGCTGATGGATATGCTGCTGGCCAAGAAGCGTGCTCCCGACCGCAAGGCGTGGCTTGAGAACAAAGGTGATCTGGCTTCGCTGGAAGTGTAGCGAGCTATTCACCAGCATCGGCCGTGGCGACGGCAGTGGGCTTCCCACGGCGGAACGAATTACCCGGCGCGGCTGGAGAGCAAGGGTGACCTGGCTTCGCTGGAAGTGAAGCCAGCTATTCACCAGCATCGGCCGTGGCGACGGCAGAGGCATTCCCATGCCGGAACGAATTACCCGGCGCGGCTGGAGAGCAAGGGCGACCTGGCTTCGCTGGAAGTGTAGCGAGCTATTCATCAGCATCGGCCCCGTCGATCGTCATCCCCGCGCAGGCGGGTACGCAGTGACTTTATCTATGTCGATCGAAAGCAACACGCTCGCGGCAAAGACACTGCGCGCGCTCAATCCAATCTCGTGCTAACAAATCACGCAGGCGAGCAGTTCTCGCAGCACCACCTGTGTTCGTGCTGCCTTTTCTTCATCCCAGGCGAAACTATCTTCATCCATGTAGATGCCTTGGCTGATTTCCAGCTGCACGGCATCAATGCCGTTGCCGGGGTCGCCGTAGTGGCGCGTGATGTAGCCACCCTTGAAACGCCCATTCACCACAAAATCGTAGCTGTCCTGCGACGCCAGCACCGCTTCAAGCCGCGACTGCAGCGCTGGCGAACAGGTCGTGCCAGACGCGGTCCCCAGATTCAGATCCGGTAGGCGTCCCTCGAACAGGAACGGCACCACCCCACGGATCGAGTGTCCTTCCCACAGCACCGCGCGGCCGTGCTGCAAACGGATGCGCTGCAGCTCGGCTGCCAACGCGGCATGGTAGGAACGCCAATAGCGTTCGACCCGGCGGGCGACCTCAGCCTCGTCCGGACCACGCCCGTCGAGGTAAACAGGTTCGCCGCTGAACTGCAGGTGCGGGCACAGGCCGGTGGTGTTCTGCCCCGGGTACAGCGACACATCGTCGGGTGGGCGATT
>JAJAZJ010000300.1 GCA_026785795.1 Pseudoxanthomonas sp. | reverse complement strand
GCGGACCACTGTCCGGATCCAGGTCTAACTTGCTGATCAAGCCGTCGATCAAACGGCGCAGCGGCCCTGGCCCGATGATGGCCAGGCTAGCCGCCGCGATCAGGGCCAGCGTCCCTTTCATGCCCTCGAACAAGGCCAACACCTGCGGGCGCGGCGGTGTCGTCACGGCTGGATTATCGGCTGGCATGGCCGTCATCGCGACGCCCGGAATCAGGCGGCGCGGGAAGCGCGCTTGCGGTCGCTTTCGCCCAGGAACTTCTTGCGCAGGCGGATTTCCTTGGGCGTGACTTCCACCAGCTCGTCGTCTTCGATGAAGTCCAGCGCCTGCTCCAGGGAATACTTGATCGCCGGGGTCAGCTTGATGGCGTCATCCTTGCCCGAGGCGCGCATATTGGTCAGCGGCTTGGTCTTGATGGCGTTGACGGTCAGGTCATTGTCCTTGGAGTGAATGCCGATCAGCTGGCCTTCGTAGACGTTGTCACCCTCCGCTGCGAACAGCTTGCCGCGCTCTTCCAACGGGCCCAGCGAATAGGCGGGGGTCGCGCCTGGGGCGTTGGCAATCATCACTCCGTTCTGGCGCTTGGCGATGGCGCCGGTTTCCTTGGGGCCGTAATGGTCGAACACGTGGAACAGCAGGCCCGAGCCCTGGGTGAGGGTGCGGAATTCATTCTGGAATCCGATCAGGCCGCGGGCGGGGATCATGTAGTCCAGGCGCACGCGACCCTTGCCGTCCGACTCCATGTTCTTCAGCGCGCCCTTGCGCACGCCCAGCTTCTCCATCACGCCACCCTGATGCACTTCCTCGATATCGACCACCAACTGCTCGATCGGCTCCATCTGCTGACCGTCGATTTCCTTGATGATGACTTCCGGGCGCGACACGGCCAGTTCGAAGCCTTCGCGGCGCATGTTCTCGATCAGCACCGACAGGTGCAGCTCGCCGCGGCCAGAGACCAGGAACTTGTCCGGGTCAGAACCTTCCTCTACCTTCAGGGCCACGTTGTGCAGGGTTTCACGCTCCAGGCGTTCGCGGATCTGGCGGCTGGTGATGAACTTGCCGCCGCTGTGTTCCTTGCTGCCGGCGAACGGTGAATTGTTGACCTGGAAGGTCATGCTGATGGTGGGCTCGTCCACGGTCAGCGCAGGCAGCGCCTCCGGCACGTCCAAGGCGCAAATGGTGTCGGAAATGCTGAGGTCGGCCAGGCCCGAGAGCGCGACGATGTCGCCGGCTTCGGCTTCATCCACTTCCACGCGCTCCAGCCCCATGAAGCCCAGCACCTGCAGCACCTTGCCCTGGCGCTTCTTGCCGTTGCGGTCGATCATGGTGACCGGCATATTGGTGCGCACCTTGCCGCGCTGGATCCGGCCAACACCGATCAGGCCGACGAAATTGTTGTAGTCCAGCTGGCTGATGCGCATCTGGAACGGGCCATCGGGATCCACGGCGGGCGGCGAGACGTGCTGCATGATCGCTTCGTACAGCGGGGTCATGTCGCCTTCGCGCGCGGTATCGTCCAGGCTGGCGTAGCCGTGCAGGGCCGAGGCGTAAACGATGGGGAAATCCAGCTGTTCGTTGGTGGCGCCCAGCTTGTCGAACAGGTCGAACACCTGGTCGATCACCCAGTCCGGACGCGCACCCGGGCGGTCGATCTTGTTGACCACCACGATCGGCTTGAAGCCCATCGCAAAGGCCTTCTGGGTGACGAAGCGGGTCTGCGGCATGGGGCCGTCCATCGCGTCGACCAGGATAAGCACCGAGTCCACCATCGACAGCACGCGCTCGACCTCGCCACCGAAGTCGGCGTGTCCGGGGGTATCGACGATATTGATCCGGTTGCCCTGCCAGGTGATGGCGGTGTTCTTGGAAAGGATGGTGATGCCACGCTCTTTTTCCTGGTCGTTGCTGTCCATTACCCGCTCGGCCAGGACGGTGCGTTCGGAGAACGTGCCGGACTGTTTCAGCAGGCAATCAACGAGGGTGGTCTTGCCGTGGTCGACGTGGGCGACGATGGCGATGTTGCGCAGGTTTTGGATGGACATGGGAAAGGCGCGCCGTGAAGCACGCTAGGGCTTGAGGAGGAATGGGGCGTATTATAGCCGGTTGAAATGCCCTGACGCACCCAATGGCCTGCCTGAGGAGTCCGCGCCCATGAATCAGCCCACCCCATGGAAGCCACCGCTGTGGCTACTGTCCCTGGACCTGCTGGGCGTGCTTTTCCTGGCCGCGGGCCTGCTGCTGCACTTCGCCCCGGACACCGGGCTGGCGGCCGTTTTCCCCCCGCTGCTGAAGCTGCCGCTGATTGTGCTGGGCGGCGTCATGCTGCTTGCTGGCGTGGTTCTTCTGCTCAAAACGGTCGTGGGGCACCGTGACAGCGGTACACGCTGAGCCTAAACCGTTTTCTTTCTTCCACCATTGCCAATCCACTGGAGACCGTCCATGTCACTCATTGCCACCTTCGATACGGCCAAGGGCCCGATCCGGGTCGAGCTGTACCCCCAGAAGGCCCCGCTCACCGTGGCTAACTTCGTCAATCTGGCCAAGCACGGCTTTTACGACGGGCTCAGCTTCCACCGTGTCATCCCCGATTTCATGATCCAGGGCGGCTGCCCGGAAGGCTCCGGCCGTGGCGGCCCGGGCTACCGTTTCGAGGACGAAACCAGCAATGGCGTGAGCCATGACCGCGGCGTGCTGTCCATGGCCAATGCTGGCCCCAACACCAATGGCAGCCAGTTCTTCATCACCCACGTCCCCACCCCGTGGCTGGACGGCAAGCACACCGTCTTCGGCAAGGTCATAGACGGCCTGGACGTCGTGGATAGCGTGGCCGGCGGGGACGCGATCACGTCAGTGAAGATCGAGGGCGACAGCGACGCCGCACTGGCCGCGCACGCAGACCGCGTCACCGAGTGGAGCCGTCACCTGAGCGCCTGATCGCTACGACCCGTCGCGCCGGCAG
>JAJAZJ010000299.1 GCA_026785795.1 Pseudoxanthomonas sp. | reverse complement strand
GGGTGGAGCTGGGCATGCTGCGTCGGAACATCGACACCGTCTCCACCGCCCAGGCGCAGGATTTCCTGAAGCGCTACGAAGGCCAGGCCGTGGCCGAGGCCTTCCGCAGCAGCTGGCTTCCCACCCTGGCGCGACGCCAGGACTGGCCTGCGTTCCGCAGTGCGTGGAAGCCCAGCAGCAACGTCGCGCTGCAGTGCGCCGAACTGAGTGCGCGGCAGGCGCTGGGCAAGGCGGACGCGCAGTGGACGAGCGATGCGCAGGCGCTCTGGCGCAGCAGCGGCAAATCCCTGCCTGACGGCTGCGACCCGGTCTTCGCCCTGCTCGACAGCAGAGGTGGGCTGTCGCCTGCGCTGCGCCGGGAGCGCATCGACCTGGCCATTGCCGAACAGCAGCCGGCTGTGATCCGCACCATCGCCCGCGGCCTGCCGGCCGGCGACGCCGCACTGGCCAATGACTACGCGGCCTTCCTGGACGGCGTGCACAGCCGTGCGCTGGGCTGGCCCAGGACCGAACGCAGCCGCAATGCCGCCATGCAGGGCCTGATGCGGCTGGCCAAGACTTCGCCCGATAGCGCCGAATCCCAGCTGCCGCAGTACGCCTTTGCGCTGGGCATGGATGAGCGCCAGCGCGGCGGCGTGCTGTATGAAGTCGCGCTGTGGACGGTAGCCTCGTACGGGCCCGACTCCGCGCGGCGCCTCAACGCCGTGCCGGCGTCGGTGTACGACGAACGCCTTCACGAGTGGCGCGTGCGCGAAGCCATGGCCCGCGGCGACTGGCGCGCGGCGCTGGTTGCCCTGCGCAAGATGCCCGCGGCGCAGCGCGAGGATTCACGCTGGCGCTATTTCGAGGCACGTCTCAACGAAAAAACCGGCGACGCAGCCCAGGCCCAGCGCCTGTTCCGCGAAACGGCCAGGTCAGCCACCTTCCACGGTTTCCTTGCCGCCGACCGGCTCGACCTGCCGTACGCGCTGTGTCCGTGGACCCCGAACGACAGCGCCCAGGCGCGCGCCAGCGTGGCGCGAGACCCGGCCATCGTTCGTGCCATGGAGCTGTGGAAGCTGGAGCGCGTGCGCCCGGCCACCAGCGAGTGGCAAAGCGCGCTGTCCCGCTTTGACGACACTGCCCGCCGCATTGCCGTGGAGGTGGCGCGCGACAACGGCTGGTTCGACCGCGCGGTGTTCTCGCTGGGCAAGAACCCGGACGAGCAGCGCCTGTACGCACTGCGCTTCCCGCTGCACCACGACGCCAGCATCCGCCGCGAGTCGGCCCGACATGCGATTGATCCGGCCTGGGTGGCGGCCGAAATCCGCGCCGAGAGCATCTTCAATCCGAAGGCACGCTCCGGTGCCAACGCCATGGGCCTGATGCAGGTGCTGCCGACCACCGGGGCCGCCGTGGCCAAGCGCCTGGGCGTGCCGTGGGCAGGGGCCGACAGCCTGTACGACTCGGACACCAACATCGCCCTGGGCACCGCTTACCTGCGCGAACTGCTGGACAAGTACGGCGCGCCCTACCTGGCCATTGCCGCCTACAACGCGGGGCCCACGCCCACTGCGCGCTGGCAGTCGCAGCGCGGCAGTTTCGATCCGGACTTCTGGATCGAAACCATCAGCTTCAAGGAAACCCGCGAGTACGTCGCGCGGATCCTGGCTTTCAGCGTGATCTACGACTGGCGCCTGAACGGCACGGCCCTGCCGGTGAGCGACCGCCTGCTGGGGCGGATGGATGCAAAACGCAAATCCTTCGCCTGCCCCACCGCGGCGCCGCCAAAACGCTGAGCCCTGCCCGGCTGCCGTAAGCGGCAGGAAACAGGGCATCATCCACGCATGCAAATCTATCTTGTCGGCGGCGCCGTGCGTGACCGGCTGCTGGGCCTGGCGCCAGGCGATCGCGATCATGTCGTGGTGGGCAGCACGCCCGAAGCAATGCTTGCGCTGGGCTTCAAGCCGGTGGGGCGAGACTTCCCGGTGTTCCTGCATCCGCTCACCGGCGAGGAATACGCCCTGGCCCGCACCGAGCGCAAGAGCGGGCGCGGCTATCGCGGCTTCGTGGTGGACACCGACCCAGGCGTAAGCCTGGAAGAAGATCTTGGCCGCCGCGACTTCACCATCAACGCCATTGCCGAAGGCGAAGACGGGTCTCTGGTGGATCCACTGGGCGGGATAGGCGACCTGCAGGCGCGCATCCTGCGCCATGCCGGACCGGCCTTCGTCGAGGATCCGCTGCGGGTGCTGCGCGCGGCGCGCTTCATGGCGCGCTTCGGTCCGCTGGGCTTGCAGGTGGCGCCGGAGACCATGGCCCTGATGCAGCAGATGGCAGGCAGCGGTGAGCTGGACACGCTGGTGCCCGAGCGGGTCTGGCAGGAGCTGGCACGCGCCCTGCAGTATCCGATGCCGTCTGCGTTCCTGCGCACCCTGCACGCGAGCCATGCGCTTGCGCAGGTGCTGCCGGAAATCGCCGCGCTGTACGGCGTGCCACAACGGGTGGAATACCACCCGGAAGTGGATACCGGCCTGCACCAGGAAATGGTCAGCGACATGGCCGCCAGGCTGGCACCCGGCGACGACGTGGTGGGCTTCGCCGCGCTGACCCACGACCTGGGCAAGGCCTTGACCAAGGCCGAGATGCTGCCCAGGCACATCGGTCACGAGCAGTCCGGCCTGGCGCCGCTGCGCGCACTGTGCGAGCGCCTGAAGGTGCCGGCGGCGCATCGCGAACTGGCGGTGATGGCCTGCCGCGAACACCTCAACGTGCACCGCCTGCCCGAACTGCGCGATGCCACCGTGCACGACCTGCTGGCCCGCTGCGATGGCTTCCGCAAACCCGAGCGCATCGCGCAGCTGGCGCTGGTCTGCGAAGCCGATGCCCGTGGCCGCCTCGGCCGCGAGGACGCTGCTTACGCACAGGGCCCGGAACTGCTGCGCCTGCACCGCGTCGCCTTGTCCGTCACTGCGCGCGATCTGGAGGACTCCACCCTGCACGGGCCCGCCATCGGCGCAGCCCTGCGCAGCGCGCGGATCGCGGCCATTGCCCAGGCCAGGGACCAAGCGGCCGTGGCCGACTGAAGCGGGGGCTGCAAGGGTGTTCCGAAGTGGACCTGCGCGCTGCGGCCACGCGCTGGATCAGGCGCTGAGTTCGCGCCCGTGGGTGATCGAATCAGCATGCATGCGGTAGTAGCCATAGATGCGGCCGGCCAGCCTGCGCGCGACGGCGCCCGACGCCAGCAGGGGCTGCAGCAGGGCTGATTCCTCGCCATACGCCAGCAGCGGAAAGCCGCAGATCGAGAGCATGGCTTCGCGCCTGACGGTCAGCCTGCCCACGCCAATGCACGGGTCCACGTGCACCAGCGCACCGGGGTTGAGCATGCACGGCACCAGCGGACTGCCCACTACGCGCATCGGTGACAGCCACACGTCGACGTCCGGCTGCGCTTCGATCGCCTGTCGGCGCTGGGCCAGGTGGCCGGGATCGAGCTCGTCGTCACTGTCCAGGAACGAGACCCATTCGCCGCGGGCAAGACCCAGCAGTCGATTGCGGCTGGCGGCCTGGCCGCGATTGGAGTGGCGCCAGCTGCGTATACGTGGATCGTCTGCGGCTAACTGCTGCAGCAAAGGCCAGGTGCCGTCGCTGGAGCCATCATCGGCCACCAGCAGCTCCCGGTCCTGCTCGGACTGCGCACGCACGGACGCCAGCGCGCGTCCCAGCAGGTGGGCGCGGTTATAGGTGGGAAGCAGGATCGAGAAAAGCGGTACAGGCCCCATGCGCAT
>JAJAZJ010000298.1 GCA_026785795.1 Pseudoxanthomonas sp. | reverse complement strand
GCGGGCCTCCGCGGCCAGCTTGACCTTCTCGATGCGGTTCTTGATCAGTTCGCTGATTTCAGAGGGGTTGAGCGTAGTTGCCATTGCTGTTTCCTTGATCGTTCCCGCGACGTGCGGAAGACGGGTTTGATTGGTTTGTTGGGAGTCGGGACTGGGGAATCGGGAATAGTGGGAGCGGTACGGCGCTTGTTCTTTCTATTCCCTATTCCCCATTCCCGGCCTAGTTTGCCAGCGCAGCCTGCAGCCGCGAGAGCTTGCCCTTGAGTGAGCCATCGATCACCACATCGCCCGCGTCGATCACGGCCCCGCCAATCAAGGATTCGTCGACCGCGGACTGCAGCTCGACCTGGCGACCGAAGCGCTTCTCCAAAGCAGCCTTGATCGTCTCCAGCTAGCCCGCCGGCAGGGCGACGGCCGAGGTGACCGTGGCCTTGACCACATGTTCGGCTTCTGCCTTCAGCTTCTCGTACAGGCCGGCTATTTCCGACAGCTGGGCAAGGCGGCGGTTCTCTGCCAGCAGGGCAAGGAAGCGCGTGAACGACTCGCTGACCCCATCGGCGGACAGCAGCGACACCGCTTCGGTATGTCCCAGCTGCGGGTTCAGCAGCAGCAGGGCCGCGCGCGGATCCGCGGCAACCTGCGCAGCGAAACCCAGCGCGTTCGACCACGCGGCCAGGCCGTTTTCATCCTGGGCGATCGCGAGGGCAGCGCGGGCATACGGGCGGGCGAGGGTCAGTGCCTGGCTCATCGATCAGATCATCCTGTTCAAAGCTGCGCGGCCAGCTCGTCGAGCAGCACCTTGTGGGTGTTGGCGTCGATTTCGCGCTTGAGCAGCTTCTCGGCGCCGCTCACGGCCAGCACCGACACCTGCTTGCGCAGGTCTTCCCTGGCGCGGGTGCTGGCAGCGTCAATCTCGGCCAGGCCCAGCGCCTTCTGGCGGTTGGCCTCGGCGACCGCGTCGTTCTTGGCGGCTTCCACGATCTGGTTGCCGCGATGATGGGCCTGGTCGATGATTTCGTTGGCCTTCGTGCGCGCCTCTTTCAGCACCTCGTTGACCTTTTCCTGTGCCTGCGCCAGATCCTTCTGGCTGCGGTCGGCCGCGGCTAGTCCTTCCGCGATCTTCTGCTGGCGTTCCTCGATGGCCGCGATGATGTGCGGCCAGCCGAACTTCATCACCAGCCACGCCACGGCGAAGAACGCCAGGCCCTGGATGATGAATGTAAGGTTGATATCCATGACTTACTCCTGACGCCGGCACCCTGGGCGCCGGCGTTCGCCAAGAACCGGTTGCCTGATCAGCCTGCGATCACCGACAGGAACGGGTTGGCGAAGATCAGCAGCAGGGCGATGGCCACGCCGATGATCGGCACCGCGTCCAGCAGGCCGGCGACGATGAACATCTTGGTCTGCAGCATCGGGGTCAGCTCGGGCTGGCGCGCCGAACCTTCGAGGAACTTGCCACCGAGGATGGCGAAGCCGATGGCGGTGCCAAGGGCACCAAGGCCGATCAGCAGGCCGGCCGCGATGACCGTGTATTTGGCGACTTCAGCGTATAGGGCGATATTTTCCATGGTGTTCTCCGTACTGCGGGTCAGGTGTGCAAAGGGATGGGTGGAAGGGGGTGGAATCGAATCCGTGGGGCGGTCAGTGGTTCTCGGCGGCCATGCTCAGGTAGACGATGGTCAGCATCATGAAGATGAAGGCCTGCAGCGTGATCACCAGGATATGGAAGGCGGTCCAGACGAAGCCCGAGATGAACTGCATCGGAGCCATCAGCCAGGTCATGCCGCTGGTCAGGCTTGCATTGAGGGTCATCAGCGCGATCAGGATGAAGATCAGCTCGCCGGCGTAGAGGTTGCCGAACAGTCGCAGGGTCAGCGACAGCGGCCGCACCAGCTCCTCGATCACCCGCAGCAGCAGGTTGAACGGGGCCAGCAGGATCTTCATGACCGCGCCTTCGGCATGGAACGGCGCGGTGAACGCCTCCTTGACGAAAGTGCCGATGCCCTTGTGGCGGATGCCGAACACCTGGATCAGCAGGAATACCATCACCGCCAGGCCCAGGGTGATGTTGATGTCGGCGGTGGGCACCACGCGCAGGTAGGGGATGCCGGCGGCCATGGCCGCTGCGGGCAGCCAGTCCACCGGGATCATGTCCATGAAGTTCATCAGGAACACGACGCAGAAGATGGTGAGCGCCAGCGGCGCGATCAGCTTGCTGCGGCCGTGGAAGGTCTCGCGCACCAGCCCGTCGACGAACCCGACCAGCATCTCGACTGCAGTCTGGAACTTGCCCGGCACGCCAGCGGTGGCGCGTCGCGCGGTGGTGATGAACACCACCAGGAACAGCGCAGACAGCGCCAACGAGAACAGGATGCTGTCCACGTTGATGACCATGAACTTGCCCTCTCCGACCTGCCACTGGAGATGCTGCAAGTGATGCTGGATGTATTCGGTGGATCCGCCGCCAGAAGCTGATTCAGCGCTCACGTTCTACCCTGACACTAAAGTTCAAAACCAGTGGGTACGCGACCAGTGCGACCGCGAGCCCTGCCAGCAAGGGGAGCGGCGGCAAGCGCCCAACACCCAGTGCCAGTGCAAATATCGTTATGACCACCAACCACTTCAGGCCCGCTGCCAGCACCAGCCTGATCAAGGCCGGGCGTGCCGCAACCACCCCACCCCCCAGCGCAACATGTGCAGCCAGGGCGCTCCCCAACACCACGCCGGCCCCGCCCAGCAGCGCCGCAATCGCCGCGGCAAGCCCCTGTGACAGGAAGACCAGCGCCACCAGCACCACGGCGGCCGCTTGGTAAGCCATCGCCCGCAATGCGAGTCGCCGGCCCGCGGCGGCGGAATTCAGCACACGCGAAACCCGGTGAGTGGAGTAGGGACAAGGCCGTTGCAGGCGCCTCGCCGAGCCGACAAATTATAGCAGGCCCTGATTTTCAGCGGCAACCGGAAACCGTCCGTATTGAAGCTCGCAGACGGTTTTCGACACCTAAACGGCAACCAAAGGCCTCGGGCTGAACGATTTCAGTCAATTTACCTATTCAGGTTGCGGGGCCGGAACTTTCCGCGAATCGCCCGGTCAGTCCTGGCGAGGCCTGCGCTCAACTTCCTCGTCGATGCTCCGCTGCAGACATTCGCCGAAGCCCCGGCGTTTCCGCCGGGGCTTCTTTTTTGCCCTGTCGCGGCCAGAAACCCTGCCTTGGCCCCTGGCGACCGTACCCGGCGGCGGCCAAGCCCAGCGGCTGCAGGGTACGGCCACGGCGGTCCTGGACGAAAGCGACCAGGCCCCATGCGCCCGGTTGAGCGGGCAGATCGACGCTATGCGCCAGCGAGGCGTTTTCCAGTGGCCACGGCCCCCACAGTCTGCGCACCATGTAGTGATGGTGGAACGTACGCCCGGCGTTTTCGCCCGTTTTGACCGTGCTGGTCTGACCATCGAGGTATGGGGCCAGCCACAGCCATGCGCCTTCGCCGGGTTCGGCGGCCGCTAGCGAAGCGCCGACGGTCGCATGCCAGGCGACGTCGCTTGATTGGAGGCGCAGCGCCAACCCGGCGCCCGCCGGCTGGGCTGCCTTTAGCAGGCGGTCGAACCGCGCCGCGGAACGCCAAGGCGCCTACACCTGCGCGCCCACCATCACCTGCGGGGTGTATCGGGTGTCGCCCCCTTGATCGCTGACCCTAAGGCGCTGTCGTTGCGACCAGGCGGGTGAACCGAAGCGGTCCGGCCAGCCGATCTCATCCCAGTAATCGACATGCAACGCCAGCCGATTGGTGTCGGCCTGGCCAACCTGCTTCGACAGCCAGCGGTCGGCCGGCGGACAACGGCTGCAGCCTTCGGACGTGTACAGCTCAACCAACGGCACGGCACGGGCACCACTGCGCACCGCGTATACATGCTCGGCTGCGTTCACCGAAAGTGCCGCTCCCAGCAGAATCGCTGCCAGAACACGGGTTGCTTCCCGTTTCCAGTGCATCGCCTGCCTCCATGGGCGCGTCAACGCCTCAATCGCACGCTTCTCCTGGACAGATACGGGACAAGGCCAAAAAGGTTACCTGCAGCGATGACGCCGCAAACCTCCCACGGCCGGGCGGCCGTTACTTTTTCTTGGGGATATACAAATCAGTGATGGTGCCGTCGAACACCTCGGCGGCCATGCCCACCGACTCGCCCAGGGTCGGGTGCGGGTGGATGGTGTGGCCGATGTCGGCCGCATCGGCGCCCATCTCGATCGCCAGGCACACCTCGCAGATCAGGTCGCCCGCATGCACGCCGACG
>JAJAZJ010000297.1 GCA_026785795.1 Pseudoxanthomonas sp. | reverse complement strand
GTCGCAGGGTGAGCATGACCGCCACGACGACCGCCACCGTGAGGATGATCGCGGCGAACTCAAAGGGCAGCAGAAACTCTGTGAACAGGCTGCGTGCAATCCAGGTCGTGTTGGAGGCATCGGCCGCGATAGAGGCGGCGTTCTCCGCATAGGGGATGGCTGACTTGGCCTTGATGCCGATCAACACCAGCATCTGCACCAGCATCACCGCCGCCACCAGCAGGCCAACCGGCAGGTAGCTGGCCCAGCCCTCGCGCACCTTGGCGATATCGATGTCCAGCATCATCACCACGAACAGGAACAGCACCATTACCGCGCCCACGTAAACCAGGATCAACGCAATGCCAAGGAACTCGGCGCCGACCAGCAGCCAGATACAGGCGACCGAGAAGAAGGTCAGGATCAGGCACAGCACCGCATGCACCGGATTGCGCACGCTGATCACCCCACCGGCGGCGACCACCGCGATCGTGGCGAATACGTAAAAACTGATCAACAGCGCATCCATCATGACCTCAGCGGAAGGCAGCATCGGCAGCACGGCGCTCGGCGATCTCGGCTTCCAGCCGGTCCCCTATCGCCAACAGCTGCGGCTTGGTGACGATGTTCTCGCCACGATTCTCGAAGTGGTATTCCAGTATGTGGGTCTCGACGATCGCGTCCACCGGGCAGCTCTCCTCGCAGAAGCCGCAATAGATGCACTTGAACAGGTCGATGTCATAACGCGTGGTGCGGCGGGTGCCGTCCTCGCGCTTTTCCGAATCGATGGTGATGGCCAGTGCAGGGCACACCGCCTCGCACAGCTTGCAGGCAATGCAGCGCTCCTCGCCGTTCGGATACCTGCGCAGTGCGTGCAGCCCGCGGAAGCGGGGTGACTGCGGGAACTTCTCCATCGGGTACATCAGGGTGTACTTGGGCTTGAAGGTGTACTTCAGGGTCAGCCACAGACCACCCAGCAGCTCCAGCAGCATCAGGCTCTTCAAATAATGGAGTACTTTATTCATTACTCAGGCACCCTTCTGTATCACGCCATAGAACACCATCAATGCGCTCACCGCGATCCAGGCAATGGTGATCGGTATGAACACCTTCCAGCCCAGGCGCATGATCTGGTCATAGCGGTAGCGCGGGAAGCTGGCCCGGAACCAGATGAAGCAGCTGGCGAAGAAGAAGACCTTCAGCAGCAGCCACGGCCAGCCGCCTTTCCATATCCAGTCGATCCACGGCGATACATCGGCGACTATCCAGCCCTGCATCGGGCTCAGCCATCCGCCCATGAAGAACAGCGCCACCAGGAAGCTGACCAGGATCATGTTGGCGTATTCGGCCAGGAAGAACAGCGAGAACGCCGCCCCCGAATACTCCACCATGTGTCCGGCCACGATCTCGGATTCGCCTTCGGTCACGTCGAACGGCGCGCGGTTGGTCTCAGCCACGCCGGACACCCAGTAGATGATGAACAGCGGGAACAACGGCAGCCAGAACCACTCGAACAGTCCGCTGTTGCCGGACTGCGCCATCACGATCTCGGACAGGTTCATGCTGCCTGCGGCTATCAAAACGCCGACCAGGGCGAAGCCCATCGCAATTTCATAGCTGACCACCTGTGCGGCCGAACGCATCGCGCCCAGGAAAGCGTACTTCGAGTTCGAGGCCCAGCCGGCGATGATGATTCCGTACACCCCCAGCGAGGTCATGGCCAGCAGGTAGAGCAGGCCGGCGTTCGCGTTCGACAGCACCAGCTTGGCGTCGAATGGCACCACCGCCCACGCGGCGAAAGCAGGCGCCAGAGTGATCAATGGCGCCAGGATATACATGGTCTTCTGCGACTTGGTCGGCAGCAGGATTTCCTTGAACAGGAGCTTGAACACGTCGGCGAAGGCCTGGAAGACGCCCATGCCCACGTACATCGGCCCGTGGCGCACGTGCATCCAGCCGATCAGCTTGCGCTCCCAGACCACGTAGAACGCCACGGCCACGATCACCGGCACCGCGATCGCAAGGATCTTGAGCACGATCCACAGCACCATGCCGAACCCGCCAAAGCCAAGCAACCACTCATGCAGTGGACTGACGGCGTTGATCAGCAGCTCATTCATGCGCGTGCCACCGTCACCCGTCCGGCGCCCAGCGGGGCGGTGGCGCCATGGCCGGACTCGATCCATGCCGAACCCGCGGCAACGCGCTTGTCCACGAACACGGGCAAGGTAGAGGTTCCGCCAGGCGCGCCGACCTTGGCGATCTGTCCCTGGACCAGGCCGGCCGCTGCAGCATCCGCTGGGTTCAGGGTGACGCGCGGCGACGCGTTGAGCGGATGTTCCTGCAGTGCCTGGGCGCGGCGCACCACGCCGTCGGTGCGGTAGATGGCGGCGCTTGCTGCGATCTCCAGGCCATCGCCGGAGACGACGGGCGCAGCCGATGCCGCCAGAGTCTGCGGCGGCGGTACCGCGCCCGAAGCGCGCGCGCCGGCCAGATCAATGAATTCGAACGCCGGCAGCTGCAGTTCACCGCCCAGCGCGCGCAGCACCTTCCAGCCCTCGCGCGCTTCGCCCGGCAGCTTGCCGCCGGCCTGGGTGCGCTGGTCGACGCCGTCCAGGTTGGTCAGTACGGCGTCAATTTCCGGCAGGGCGCCAATCGGCAGGATCACGTCTGCAAAATTGCGCGTGGATTCGCAGGCGAATTGGCTGAAGGCGACGACCTTGGCTGCGTTCAATGCCTGCTGCGCCGCTGCACCGTCGGCGAAATCCAGACCGGGCTCGATGCCGTAGATCACGTAGGCAGCACGCGGCTCGGCAAACATGCCGGCAACATCGCGCGTGGCCGGCAGCACGCCATTGCGCGCCAGCCCAAGCGCGTTGGCGCCCTGCGGGATGCGGCACAGCGCCGCACCGGTCGCAGCCGCGAAGGCCGCAGCCGCGGCGCGCAGGGAAGCGGCCTGTGGATGGTTCTCGGCAAGCGCGCCGACGATGATGACCGGCCGGGTTGCGCTCTTCACTGCTTCAAGGAGCGCGGCATTGGTCAAGGCCCCGGCAAGCTGCGATGGCGCAACGATCTGTTTGCCGGCCAGCGCGAAGGCAAAGTCGAAGTCGACCGGATTGACCGCATACACCTTGGCGTTGTGGTGGGTATTGGCCTTGCGGATACGCTGGTGCAGCAGCGGCAGTTCGTGGCGGATATTCGTACCGAACAGCACGATGGCGTCGGCCTGCTCGATCTCGGCCATCGGCATGGCGAAGGGTTCGGCCACTGCAGCATCGGAAAAATCGCGGTTGAAGATGCGATGGTCCAGGTTTCCACTGCCCAGGCCTGCAGCCAGGCGGGCCAGCAGGCTGCCTTCGTCGTTGGAAGTGGCGGGATGTACCAGCACGCCCAGGTCATCGCCGCGGTGCGTGCGCAGGATTGCGGCGGCCGCGGCCAGGCCTTCGGCCCAGGACACCTCGCGCCACTCTCCGTCCACCCGCTGCAGCGGTTTCAGCGCGCGGTCTTCGGCGTACAGGCCCTGGTGCGAATAGCGGTCACGATCGGACAGCCAGCACTCGTTGACAGCCTCGTTGTCGCGCGGCACGGTGCGCATCACTTCGCCGCGACTCACGTGCAGGAACAGGTTCGAACCCATTGAGTCGTGATAGCCGACTGATGCGCGCGCGGTCAGTTCCCAGGGCCTGGCGCGGAACCGGAACACCTTGTTGGTCAGCGCGCCCACCGGACACACATCGATTACATTTCCAGAAATTTCAGTAGTCAGCGGCTTGCCGTCGTAAGTCCCGATCTGCAGGTCCTCGCCGCGGTACATGCTGCCCAGCTCATAGGTGCCGGCGATGTCTGCGGTGAAACGCACACAGCGCGTGCAGTGGATGCAGCGGGTCATTTCGGTGGCGACCAGCGGGCCAAGGTCCTCGTCGGGCACCACGCGCTTGCGCTCATTGAAACGGCTGACCGAGCGGCCGTAGCCCAGGGAGACGTCCTGCAGCTCGCACTCACCGCCCTGGTCGCAGATCGGGCAGTCCAGCGGGTGGTTGATCAGCAGGAACTCCATCACGTTGCGCTGCGACTTCAGCGCCTTCTCGCTGCGCGTGGCGACGCGCATCCCGTCCATCACCGGCGTTGCGCAGGCAGGCGCAGGCTTGGCCATCTTCTCCACTTCCACCAGGCACATGCGGCAGTTGGCGGCAATGGCCAGCTTGTCGTGGTAGCAGAAGCGCGGGATCGGGATGCCGGCCCTGTCCGCCGCCTGGATGATCATCGAACCCTTCGGCGCAACCAGCTCCACGCCGTCGATGAACACGGTGACGTGGTCCGGGGCCAGGCTGGGGTTCACCGGCTGGGCGCTCACGCAGCCACTCCGTACTTTTCGTCCACGATGGAACGACCGTTGGCGATGTAGTACTCGAACTCGTTCCAGTAGTGGCGCAGGAAACCCTGCACCGGCCACGCGGCGGCTTCACCAAAGGCGCAGATGGTGTGGCCCTCGATCTGGCCGGCGGAAGCCTTCAGCGTGTCCAGGTCTTGCAGCGTGGCCTTGCCATCCACCACCCGGGTCAGCATGCGATACATCCAGCCAGTGCCTTCGCGGCACGGCGTGCACTGACCGCAGGACTCGGCGTAATAGAAACGCGCGATACGCTGGCAGGCGCGCACCATGCAGGCGGTGTCGTCCATGACGATCACTGCGCCAGAGCCCAGGCCCGAGCCGGCTTTCTGAATGCTGTCGTAGTCCATGGTCAAGCCCATCATGGTCTCGCCTGGCAGCACCGGCATGGACGAACCACCGGGAATCACCGCCTTCAGCGTGCGACCCTGCCGCATGCCGCCGGCCATCGCCAATAGCTCGGAGAACGGGGTGCCCAGGCGGACCTCGAAGTTGCCAGGGCGGGCCACGTGCCCGGACACGGAGAAGACCTTGGGGCCGCCGTTGTTAGGCTTGCCCAGGTTGAGGAACCACTCGCCGCCATTGCGGACGATCGCCGGCACCGAGGCGTACGTTTCCGTGTTGTTGATGGTGGTCGGCTTGCCGTACAGGCCAAAGTTGGCGGGGAACGGCGGCTTGAACCGCGGCTGGCCCTTCTTGCCTTCCAGCGACTCCATCATCGCGGTTTCTTCGCCGCAGATGTAGGCGCCGGCACCCAGTACGTTGTGGATGTCGATATCGATGCCGGACCCCAGCACGTTGCGGCCCAGCCATCCGTGTGCATAGGCTTCGGCGGTGGCTTCTTCCACGTGTTCGAACGGCTCGTGATGGAACTCGCCGCGCAGGTAGTTGTAGGCTTTGCTGGAACCGGTGGCGTAGCACGCAATTGCCATGCCCTCGATCACCGCATGCGGGTTGTAGCGCAGGATATCGCGGTCCTTGCAGGTGCCGGGCTCGGATTCGTCCGAGTTGCAGAGGATGTACTTCTGCATGTCGCCCTTGGGCATGAAGCTCCACTTCAGCCCGGTGGGAAAGCCGGCCCCGCCGCGACCGCGCAGGCCGGACTGCTTGACCATCTCGATCACGTCGGCAGGCGGGATCTTCTGTTCGATGATCCTGCGCAGCGCGCTATAGCCGCCGGTCTTCAGGTAGTTTTCGTACGCCCACGGCTTATCGAAGTGCAGGGTGGTATAGACCACCTGGTGCTCTTTTGGGGCCGGGCCAACCGGGCCCGATGTCTGCTGCTGTGCCATGGTTTACTCCAGCCCGTCCAGCAGCTCATCCACATTCGCGGGGGTTAGGTTCTCGTGGTAGTGGCCGTTGATGACCATCATCGGTGCAGCGGTGCAGGCGGCCAGGCACTCCTCTTCCCGCTTCATGAAGATGCGGCCATCGGCAGTGGATTCGCCCAGCCTGCAGCCGAGCTTTTTCTCGGCGTGTGCTACCAGGTCCTCGGCGCCATTCAACCAGCAGCTGATGTTGGTGCAGAAGGCAACGTTGTGGCGGCCCACCGGCTTGGTCTCGAACATCGAGTAGAAGCTGGCTACCTCGTACGCCCATACGGGCGGCAGGTCCAGGTACTTGGCCACGGCGACCATCAGCTCGTCGCTCAGCCAGCCTGCATTCTGCTCCTGCGCGGCGTGCAGGCCCTGCAGCACCGCCGAACGCTTGCGGTCCGGCGGGAACTTCGCCAGCCAGTGGTCGATGTGGGCACGCGTGGCATCGCTCAGGGCGACCATGGGGTCGACATCGCGCGCGGCTTCGAAATTACCGGTCGCCCTCATCGGTCAACCTCGCCGAATACAAGATCATAGGTTCCGATCATCGCCACCACGTCGGGCAGCATGTGCCCCTTGACCACGTGGTCCATGGAAGAAAGATGGGCAAAGCCCGGCGCACGCAGGTGTACCCGGAACGGCTTGTTGGCACCGTCGGAAACCAGGTAGCAGGCGAACTCGCCCTTCGGCGCCTCGACCGCCGCGTAGGTTTCACCGGCCGGCACGCAGTAGCCTTCAGTAAACAGCTTGAAATGGTGGATCATGGCTTCCATGTCGTCCTTCATTTCCTCGCGGGACGGCGGCGCCACCTTGAAGTTCAGCACCATTACCGGGCCCGGATTGGCCTTGAGCCACTTCACGCACTGGGCAATGATGCGATTGGACTGGCGCATCTCTGCCACGCGCACCAGGTAGCGGTCGTAGCAGTCACCGTTGGTGCCGACCGGGATATCGAAATCCACCGTGTCGTACTTTGCATAAGGCTGCTTCTTGCGCAGGTCCCAGGCGATGCCCGAACCGCGCAGCATGGGCCCGGTCATACCCCAGGCGCGTGCGTCTTCAGGCGAGATGACGCCGATGCCTACCGTGCGCTGCTTCCAGATGCGGTTGTCAGTGAGCAGGGTTTCGTACTCGTCGACGCGCTTCGGGAACTGCTGGGTGAAATCCTCGATGAAGTCCAGCAGGGTGCCCTCGCGTGCGGCGTTGAACTGCTTGAGCGCCTTGCCCTTGCGCCACGGCGATTCCTTGTACTTGGGCATGTGTTCCGGCAGGTCGCGGTACACGCCGCCGGGGCGATAGTAGGTGGCGTGCATGCGTGCGCCGCTGACCGCTTCGTAGCAGTCCATCAGCTCCTCACGCTCGCGGAACGCGTACAGCATCACCGCCATCGCACCCAGGTCCAGGCCGTTGGAGCCCACCCACATGAGGTGGTTCAGGATGCGGGTGATCTCGTCGAACATGGTACGGATGTACTGGGCACGTTCCGGCGCCTCGATTCCCATCAGCGATTCGATGGCGCGCACGTAGGCGTGCTCATTGCACATCATCGACACGTAATCCAGCCGATCCATATAGCCGATGGACTGGTTGAAGGGCTTGGATTCGGCCAGCTTCTCGGTGCCACGGTGCAGCAGGCCCACGTGCGGGTCGGCGCGCACCACGGTTTCGCCGTCCATCTCCAGGATCAGGCGCAGCACGCCATGCGCGGCCGGATGCTGGGGGCCGAAGTTCAGGGTGTAGTTGCGGATTTCCTGCCGGCTTTCCCCGGGATTGCTGGCGAACGCGACATCATCGGGGCGAATGCTCATTGGCTGCGCTCCCTGCCGGCCGCTTCACCGGCTGCGGTGGCATAGCGGGAGTCGTCGCGGATCACGCGCGGCACGGTGACGCGCGGCTCCACCGAAGTGACCGGCTCGTAGACCACGCGCTGCTTGTCTTCGTCGTAGCGCCCTTCCACGTTGCCGATCAGCGGGAAGTCCTTGCGGAACGGGTGGCCGACGAAGCCGTAGTCGGTCAGGATCCGGCGCAGGTCCGGGTGCCCCTGGTAGAGGATGCCGAACAGATCAAACGCTTCCCGCTCGAACCAGTTGGCGCCGGGCCAGATATCGGTGACCGAGG
>JAJAZJ010000296.1 GCA_026785795.1 Pseudoxanthomonas sp. | reverse complement strand
GTGCTGGACCGATACCGCGCCCGCGGGCTGACCCCGGTAGTGGCGGTTGAGCTGGAGTTCTACCTGCTGGACCGTCTGGCCGATGCGCGCGGCCGGCCGCAGGCTTCGCACAACCCGGCCACCGGCCAGCGCAACACCAGCACCCAGGTCTACTACATGGAAGACCTCAACGATTACCGCGGCTTTACCGACGCGGTGACCGACGCCTGCCGTGCCCAGGGCATCCCCGCGGATACCGCGGTGGCCGAGTACGCACCGGGCCAGTTCGAGATCAACCTGAAGCACCGTGACGACGCGCTGCTTGCCTGCGACGATGCCATCTACCTGAAGCGGGCGGTCAAGGCCGTAGCCCAGCAGCAGGGACTGCAGGCCAGCTTCATGGCCAAGCCCTTCGTGGAACATGCCGGCAACGGCCTGCATATCCACGTCAGCGTGCTGGACGAGTCTGGCAACAATCTCTTCAGCTCCACCCCGCAGGCCCCGGCCGACGCCCTGAAGCATGCCATCGGTGGCCTGCAGCGCAGCGCACGCGACTGCCTGCTGCTGTTTGCGCCGCACGCCAACAGCTACCGCCGCTTCGTGCTCAACGCCTTCGTGCCGCTGAACGAAAGCTGGGGCTTCAACAACCGCACCGTGGCCATGCGCGTGCCGCACAGCGACCCAAGGAACATGCGCGTCGAGCACCGCATCGCCGGCGCTGACGCCAACCCCTACCTGGTCACCGCTGCGGTACTGGCCGGCATGCTGCACGGGCTGGAGCACCAGCTGGACCCCGGCCCGCCCATCGTGGGCAACGCCTACGAGCAGACCGAGAACCGCAGCCCCTACTGGCGCGAATGCATCAACGACTTTATTTCCAGCGACTTCATAGGCGAACAGTTCGGCACGCAGTTCCGCCATATCTACGGCCAGCAGAAGCTGAAGGAAATGAACACCTTCTACACCCAGGTCACCGACCTGGAATACGAGTGGTATCTACGCGCGGTTTGACGTGGCCTTCCCTTCTCCCGCCGGGAGAAGGTGGCGCGCAGCGCCGGATGAGGGCAGCAGAATTCCAGTTCAGGCAGACCTCCCTTCCGCTAAAAACTCACGCCCTCGTCCGCCTTGCGGGCACCTTCTCCCGAGGGGACAAGGATTGACGACTGTCTCGCGAACGACCCCATGAATGCTCAAAACACCTATCCACCCAGCTGGTATGCCGCAAGTGCAACGCACCTGGCCGAGCAACCTGTCCTGCAGGGCCGCGTCGATGCCGATGTCTGCATCCTGGGTGCGGGCTACACCGGTCTCTCCGCGGCGCTCGAGCTGGCTGAAGCCGGCTACCGGGTGGTGGTGCTGGAAGCGGAGCGTATAGGCTGGGGCGCCTCCGGCCGCAACGGCGGCCAGGCGATTGTCGGTTTCGGCTGTGGGGAAACCGCGCTGGAATCACTGGTTGGCTTTGACGACGCGCGCAGGATGTTCGACCTGTCCCGCGAAGGCCTGCAGTGGCTGCAGGCGCGCATCCGCAAGCACGGCATTGCCTGCGACTGGCGCGACGGCCACGCCTCGGTGCCGATCAAGCCACGCCAGCAGCGCGAGCTGCTGGCCATGGTGGAAGACGCCAACACCCGCTACGACTATCCCGTGCAGTGGTGGAGCCGCGAACAGCTGCGTGAACAGCTCGCCAGCGACCGCTACCTGGGCGCGCTGTACGACCCGCACAGCGGTCACCTGCACCCGCTTGAATACGCGCTGGGCCTGGCCCGCGCGGCACTCGCTGCGGGGGTGAGAATCTTCGAGCACTCAAAAGCGACTGCGCTGGTCCGCGGCGACAAACCGGTGTTCAGGACGGCGCAGGGGGAAGTGCACTGTGATTTCGCGGTCCTGGCCGGCAACGCGCTGGTGCACGGCATCGCGCCGGAGCTGGACGCGAAGATCATGCCGGTTGGCACCTACATCGGGGCGACGGTGCCACTGGGCGAGGAACGCGCGCAGGCGCTGATCCGCAACGACATGGCCGTGGCTGATACCAACTGGGCGCTGGACTATTTCCGCCGCAGCCGCGACCACCGCCTGCTGTTCGGCGGCCGCGCCAGTTATTCCAGGCTCGCGCCTCCCGACCTGCGCGGCGGCATGGCCCGGCGCATGCGCCAGGTGTTCCCGCAATTGGCCGATGTGGAAATAGAGTACGTATGGGGTGGCTACATCGACATCTCGCTGAACCGCGCGCCGCATTTCGGCAGGCTGACGCCAAACGTCTACTTCGCGCAGGGCTTTTCCGGACACGGTGTGATCGCCACGGGCCTGGCGGGCAAGCTGATCTCCGAAGCCATCCGCGGCCAGTCCGAACGTCTGGACCTGTTCGCCCGCATCCCGCACCGCCCCTTCCCCGGCGGCCGCGCCCTGCGCACGCCGATGCTGGTCGCCGCCATGGCCTGGTTCAAGCTGCGTGATGCGCTGTGGTGACACGGCGCTTCCCCAAGCATCATGAAAAAGGGCAGCCACGGCTGCCCTTTTCCTTTCCCGCGTACCGAAAGCCTCAGCCGGCCGACTTGCGCTGCGCAATCCAGCGCTCAATCTTCGCCTCCAGCACGTCCAGCGGCAATGAACCGTCACCCAGCACCTGGGCGTGGAACTCGCGGATGTCGAACCTGTCGCCCAGCTCCCGCTGGGCCTTGCTGCGCAGCTCGGTGATCTTGAGCTGGCCGATCTTATAGGCCAGCGCCTGGCCGGGGATGGCCATATAGCGCTCGGCCTCGGCGACGGCGTCAGTCTCGCTCAAGCCACTGTTTTCCTGCATGTATTCCAGCACCTGCTCGCGGGTCCAGCCCTTGCTGTGCAGACCGGTGTCCACCACCAGGCGGATCGCGCGCCAGATTTCAGCGCTCAGCTGGCCAAAACGCTGGTAAGGGTCGGCATAGACGCCGAGTTCCTTGCCCAGCGATTCGGCGTACAGGCCCCAGCCTTCGATGTAGGCGTTCTGGCCGCCGAAACGACGGAACGCGGGCACGCCTTCCAGCTCCTGCTGCAGGGCGATCTGGAAGTGGTGGCCGGGAATCGCTTCGTGCAGGTAAAGGCTGTCGCGGGCCCAGCTCTTGCGCGCCGGCAGGTCATAGGTATTGAGGTAGAAGATGCCCGGCCGCGTTCCATCCTGGCTGGGGCTCATGTAGGAACCGGCCGCCTCGGAGGCGGCGCGAAACGCTTCCACCGGGCGGATCTCGAACTCAGCCTTGGGCATCAGCGAAAACAGCTCCGGCACCTTCTGGTTGATCCTGGCCTCAAGGTCACGGTAGTCCTTGAGGATGGCGTCCTCGCTCTTGAAGGTGAACTTGGGATCCGTGCTCATGTACTTGAAGAACGCCTGCAGGTCGCCCTCGAAGCGCACTTCCTGTTTCAGTTCCTCAAGCTGCAGTCGGATCCTGGCCACTTCATCAAGCCCGATCTGGTGGATCTCGGCCGGAGTGAGGCTGGTGGTGGTGCTGGACTTGGCCAGGTAGGCATACCAGTCGGCGCCATTGGGCAGGGCGCCGATGCCGTGGGTCTCACGCGCCGCCGGTACGTACTCATCGGCCAGGTAAGTGCGCAGGCCACGGTAGGCGGGCACCAGCTGCTGACTGATCATGCCGCGGTAGGCCTCGGTAAGGCGGGTCTTGTCGGCCTTGGAGAAGTCCGCGGGCAGCTTGGCGATGGGGCCCCAGAACGGGGTCTTCTCCGGGTCATCGGAGACCACGCCGTCCAGCTGCGGCAGCACTTTCTCGATGAGTACCCTGGGCTGGACCACGCCCGCCTGCACGCCTTCGCGCATGTTGGCGATGGCCTGTTCGAACAGCGCCGGCACCTGCCCGGCGCGCGCCAGCCAGTTGTCGTAGTCCTTCACTGTCTTGAACGGCTGCGCGCTGGCGCCCGAGCCCAGCATCACGATGTAGTTCGGCACGCTGAAGAACTGGTTGATGGGCTGCTGCCAGGACGGGAACGCCTCACCGTCAATGCTCTCCTGCAGCGTGCGCACCAGGATGTCGTGGGAAAGACGGGCCTGCCCTTCCATCTTGCTCACGTCGATGCCCTGCATGCGGTCCAGCCAGCGGCGGTTCAGTTCAGCTTCCAACTTGCGATAGTCGGCGGAGTAGAAATTCGGCAGCTGGTCGTCGTAGCGGTTGTCGCCAATAAACGTGGCCTGGATCGGGTTGAGCTTCAGCGCCTCTTCCCAGTACTCGGCGTACAGGGCATCCAGCTCCGCGGCCGATGCCGTGCTCATGGTCTTGGCGACGGTGGCGGCAGGCGCGGCGGTCGCCGCGGTGTCCGCGGCCTTCGGGCCGCAGCCGGCAAGTGCAGCCAGCAGGACAAGGGCAAGCAATCGATGGGTCATGGAAAACTCCGGCACGCGAAAAATAGGACATTGAAGGGGAACCATAGCCGAATTCGGCAGATTGAGGAGCCGCCGCGCCTAAACCCACGCAGGGTGGATGTATGCGCGGCAGGGACAGCAGGGCGAGCAGGCCCGGCACGGCCGCTGCCGACAGGTACCTGCCCGCGTGGCCCGCGCAGTCCACGGCCGGCAGCTGCATGGCGGTGAACACAGCCAGCGAAGCGCCGAGGATGCCGAAAGGTTCAACAACAGCCCCGTAGGAGCGACGCAAGTCGCGATGCAGCACTATCGGGAAAACCCCATCGCGACTTGTGTCGCTCCTACGCGGGAGGTAAAAGTGATCGCGGTGAACACCGCCAGCGAAGCGCCCAGGACGCCGGAAAGGATGAACAACGGCCCCGTAGGAGCGACGTAAGTCGCGATGCAGGATTACCGGGAAAACCCCATCGCGACTTACGTCGCTCTTACGCGGGAGGTAAAAGTGAGCGCGGTGAACACCGCCAGCGAAGCGACCAAAATGCCGGAAAGGTTCAACAACAGCTCGTAGGAGCCACGCAAGTCGCGATGAAGCACTACCGGGGATGCCCCATCGCGACTTAGGTCGCTCCTACGCAGGAGAGAGGTTGAATGAGTCAGCTCTCCAGGTTGATCCAGGTCGCTTTCATCAACGCCGGGGCGCGTTCGCGCGCATCCCGCACGCGACCTTCCCGGGCGGGCGCAAGGTACGCCATTGCCGGTGGCCGCCGCAGGCTGGCACCGGCTGCGCGACGCACCGGGCTGATCTCCGCAACGACCTGGCGCCCCAAAACCCGGGCGTCCGGCATTCGTAGTGGTCGCGCACCCATTGGTCCAGCAGGCGCACGCCGAAGCCCGTGGCGCCGGCCGGCGACGTGGCCGTGCCTTCGCTCTCGCGCCAGGCCATGCCGGCGATGTCCAGGTGCGCCCACTGCATACCTGGCAGCACCCACTCACCGATGAAATGCGCGCCCAGGCCGGCACCGGCACCACTCACCCCGGTGTTGCGCAGGTCGGCGATTGGCGAGCGCAGGTCATGTGCATAGGACGGGTGCAGCGGCATGCGCCAGACTTCCTCACCCGCAGCACGCCCGGACGATTCCATCTGCGCGGCCAGCGCGTCGTCGCGGGTGAACAGCCCCGCGTATTCGTCGCCCAGCGCGGTGACGATCGAACCTGTCAGGGTGGCCACGTCAATGACCAGCCTGGGCTTGAACCGATCCTGCGCGTACCAGATCGCGTCGCTCAGCACCATGCGGCCCTCCGCGTCGGTGCTTATCACCTCGAAGGTCTTGCCGGACATCGTGCGCACCACGTCGCCTGGACGGGTCGCGGTACCCGAGGGCATGTTTTCGGCGAGCGCGGCAATGGCCACGGCGTTCACCGGCGCCTGGCGGCCGGCCAAGGCGAGTACGGCGCCGGTGACGGCCGCCGCGCCACTCATGTCGTACTTCATGCGCCACATGCCGTCTCGGTCCTTGAGGGAGATGCCGCCACTATCGAAGGTGATGCCCTTGCCAACCAGGGCGATGGGCGCATCGCCTGCGCGGCCGCCCTGGTAGCGCACCACCAGCAGGCGCGGCGGACGCGCGCTGCCCTGGCCTACCGAAAGCATGCCGCCCATGCCAAGACGTTCCATCGCCGGTACGTCCAGCACCTCGATGGTGACGCCGGGCACCGAAGCAAACGCCTCGCGGGTGCGGTCCACGAAGGTCTGGGGCCAGATCACGTTGGCGGGCTCGGTGACCAAGTCGCGGGCGAAATGCACCGCATTGGACACCGGCTGCCACTGCGCACGATAGTCGGCGCCAGCTGCGCCGCCGGCGCGCGTGCGGATGACCAGCTCACCCTGGCCGGTGGCCGGCCCTTCGATGACGGTGCGATACTTTCCGAAACGGTATTGGCCCATTGCCGCACCGTGGGCCAAATGAGACGCGCCGTCGGCGACCTCGCCGTTCCAGAGCACGTCGATGCGCGGGGCGGCACTGCCGGCTGCGAACTGGCCAACGCGGCCGCCGGCATTCTGAAGCGCCCGCGGCGAAACGTCGCCCGCTCCCAGCCCTACCAGCAGCACGCGGTCGAAGCCGCCCAGGCCGGGCAGGTCCAACTGGCTGTCGGCCTTGCCGGTGAATCGGGCCGATTCCATCGCGCGGTTGATGGAGTCGCGCGTGCCTGCATCCAGCGCAGCCGTCGCCGCTGCCATCGCAGCATCACCCTCGCCCACCAGGACCGCGACCGTGCCCCCCTGGGGCATTGCGTAGCTATCGAAACCAAGGGTTCGCTGCGCAGACGCAGGCAGGGCGATTGCGGCCAGCACGGCAGCGCACAGCAAGGAGCGGGCAAAGGCAACACGTCGCATGGAAACTCCGGAATCGATTGGAAGGTGGGCCGCACATCGCCAGATGGCGCCTGCCCCGACTCTACCCGATGCGCGCCACGGGGCGTGCGCGGTACGGACAGCAGGGCGAGCGGGTCAGCACGGCAGTGGCCGACAGGGTGTAGCCCACCTGGTCCACCCCGTGCACGCTTGCCAGCTGCATGGCGGTGAACGCAGCCAGCGTAGCGCACACGGTGCGGGCCAGGGTGAACGGCAGCCGCGGTGGGGGGGCCGGTATAGGGGGGGGGGGGGGGGGGGGTGTGGGCC
>JAJAZJ010000295.1 GCA_026785795.1 Pseudoxanthomonas sp. | reverse complement strand
GGGCGCTATTTTTCCGCGCTGGTCTACGTTCCTCGCGAGCGCTTCAACACCGACCTGCGCTTGCGCATCGAGGCGCTGCTGCGTGACGCGCTGCACGGTGAGCATGTCGACACGACGGTCCAGCTTGGCGAGTCACCGCTGGCGCAGCTGCACCTGGTGGTGCGTCCGCGGGCCGGCGAGGACATCAGCGTCGACACCGGTGAACTTGAGCGACGCCTTGCGCACCTGCTGCGCAACTGGCAGGACGACCTGCGCGAGGCATTGATTGCGCGGCACGGAGAGTCCGACGGGCTCAGGCTGGCGGCTGTGTACGGCAAGGCGCTGCCAGTGGGCTATATCGAAAGCGTTTCCCCTGAAATCGCGGCCAGTGACGTGGAAAAACTGGCCAGTTTGCACGACCCCAATGATCTGCGCCTGAGCCCGCACCATTCACGCATCCAGCGCGAAGGTGAGGGCGGTCTGCGCCTGAACCTCTATCGCCTGCAGCGTGACATCCCTCTGTCGGATGTGCTGCCGCTTATGGAGAACATGGGCCTGCGGGTGATCTCCGAACACCCCCACCGCCTGGATATCGAGGGCGCGCCGGTGTACATCCAGCAGTTTGAAGTGGAATCAACCTCCGGTGAGATCGACGTGGAAAGCCGCCACGGGTCTTTTGAGGACGCCTTTGCCCGGGCTTGGGCCGGCGATGCCGAAAACGACGGGTTCAACCGGCTGGTGCTCGGCGCCGGCCTCCACTGGCGCCAGATCGCCCTGCTGCGGGGCTATTGCAAGTACCTGCTGCAGACCGGCGTCCCGTTCTCCCAGAGTTACGTGGAGGCGACGCTGTGCCGCTACCCGCTGCTGGCGCGCCTGCTGGTGGAACTCTTCGAAGCCCGCTTCGACCCGGCCGCTGGCAAAGAGAGGAAGGCCGAAGTGAAGCAGGGCCGGGCGCAGTTCGAGCAGGAGCTGCATGCGCTGGCCGGCGGCGACGCGGCCACGCTCAAGGCCCTGCAGCACGCGATTGAAGCACGCGGCCAGGGCCGGGAGCAGCGGGGTACCGCTGTTCAGAAGACCCTGTTCAAGCTGATGGACAGCGTCTCCAGCCTTGACGATGACCGCATCCTGCGCAGCTACATTGGCGTTATCGCAGCGACGTTGCGCACCAGTTTCTACCAGCAGGGCAAGGATGGCCAACCTGCGCATACGGTCAGTTTCAAGCTGGATTCGGCGCAGGTGCCGGACCTGCCCAAGCCGCGCCCGTATCGCGAGATCTTCGTGTACGGGCCGCGCGTAGAAGGCGTGCACCTGCGCTTTGGCCCGGTTGCGCGCGGTGGTTTGCGCTGGTCGGACCGGCGCGAGGACTTCCGCACCGAGGTGCTGGGGCTGGTCAAGGCGCAGATGGTCAAGAACACTATCATCGTGCCGGTGGGCGCAAAGGGCGGTTTCTATGTCAAGCAGTCACCCATCGGCGGCGACCGCGATGCAGTGCTGGCCGAAGGCATCGCCTGCTACAAGATGTTCATCCAGGGCCTGCTGGACATCACCGACAACATCGTGGGCAACGCGATCGTTCCCCCGGTTGATGTGGTGCGCCATGACCAGGACGATCCCTACCTGGTCGTGGCTGCGGACAAGGGCACGGCAACCTTCTCCGATATCGCCAACGGCCTGGCCATCGACCATGGCTTCTGGATGGGTGATGCGTTCGCCTCGGGTGGTTCGGTCGGCTATGACCACAAGGGCATGGGCATCACCGCCAAGGGCGCGTGGGAGTCGGTGAAACGCCACTTCCGCGCCATGGGCCGTGACCCACAGGCCGAGGATTTCACCTGCGCTGGCATCGGTGACATGTCCGGCGACGTGTTCGGCAACGGCATGCTGTTGTCCCCGCACATCCGCTTGGTCGCCGCGTTCGACCACCGCCACATCTTCCTGGATCCAGACCCGGATGCGGCGCGCTCGTTCAAGGAGCGCCAGCGCATGTTCAAGCTGCCGCAGTCAAGCTGGGAGGACTACGGCGTCAAGCTTATTTCCCGCGGCGGCGGCGTTTTTCCACGCAGCCTGAAGTCCATCAACATCAGCGTGGAAGTACGCGCCAGCCTCGGGCTGGCCGATGAGGTGAAGTCCCTGTCCCCGAACGAGTTGCTGAGCGCCATCCTCAGGGCGCCGGTCGATCTGCTCTGGAACGGCGGCATCGGGGCCTACGTAAAGGCCAGCTCGGAGAACAACACCGACGTAGGCGACCGGGCCAACAACGCGCTGCGCGTGAACGGCAGCGAGCTGCGCTGCAGGGTCGTGGGCGAGGGGGGCAACCTGGGCCTGACCCAGCTGGGGCGCATCGAGGCAGCCGAGCATGGGGTGCTGCTGAATACCGACTTCATCGACAATTCCGCCGGCGTCGATACCTCGGACCACGAAGTCAATATCAAGATCCTGCTCAATGGCGTGGTCCAGGCCAAGCAGCTCTCCTACGACGCACGCAACAAGCTGCTCGCGTCCATGACCGACGAAGTTGCCGGCCTGGTGCTGTTCGACAATTACCGCCAGAACCAGGCCATCAGCCTGATGGAGCGCATGAGCGTGTCGCGGCTGGGCTCCAAGCAGCATTTCATCCAGACCCTGGAGGCGCAGGGTCTGCTGGACCGGCAGATCGAGTTCCTGCCTTCCGATGCCGAGCTGGCCGAGCGCAAGGCGCGTGGCCTGGGACTGACCCGCCCCGAACTGGCGGTGCTGTTGTCGTACGCCAAGCTGGTGGCATACCAGCAGCTGCTGGAATCGGACATTCCCGAGGATGCATATCTGTCCAAGGAGCTGCAGCGCTACTTCCCGGTTCCGCTGCAGAAGAAATATTCCGCCGAAATGGAGAAGCTGCGACTCAAGCGCGAGATCATTGCCACGGCGGTGACCAATTCCACCATCAACCGCATGGGCGCCACGTTCCTGCTGCGCATGCAGGAAGATAGCGGGCGCAGCACCGCGGAGGTGGCCAAGGCGTTCACCATTACCCGCGAAACCCTGGATGCACGCAACCTGTGGAGCCAGATCGACGCGCTGGACGGAAAGGTCAGCGAGTCGGTACAGATCGATGCACTGCAGGTCATCTGGACCCTGCAGCGCTCGTTCACTCGGTGGCTGCTGGCCCGGCCGGGGCCCATCCCGGACATCGCCACTGCGGTGGCCCGCTACCATGGTGGCTACAGCGAGATCCGCGCTGCCGACGGGGTGCTGCCTGCCTCGCTGCGCCCCGCGTATGAGGCCAGCCTGGCCGAATGGCGGCGCAAGGGCCTGCCACCCGCGCTGGCAGGTCAGATCGCCGCGCTGCCTTATCTGGAGCGATCCTGCGACATCATTGAAGTGGCGCGCGCCCGCAAGCTGAAGCCGGTGGAAGTTTCCAAGGTGCATTTCCGCCTCGGCGAGGCACTGCACCTGCCCTGGTTGCTCGACCAAGTGGATAGCCTGCAGGTCGACGGCCGCTGGCATGCGGTGGCGCGTGGCGTGCTGCGTGACGAGCTGTGCACGCACCAGCGCAACCTCACCGATGAAGTCCTGGGCATGCCCGGCGCCACCGCAGATGCCAAGGTAAGCCACTGGATCAGGCGCGACGACCCTGCGCTGCGCTTCACCTTGTCCATGCTCGACGAGCTGGCAGCGCAGAAGACGCTGGACTATCCGACCGCCGCGGTGGGGGTGCAGCGGCTGTCGCAGCTGTCGGCAAAGTCCTGAGCGGCCCCCATGCAGGCGCGCGGCCACGCGCGCCTGCACCGACGAGCGTAGAGGTTATGCTGCCCGTATGAGCACCCCGCGCATTGCCTTCCTGGCCAGCTCGACGCCCGAAGCCCAGCAGGCGCTGGCCGAACTGGGCAGCCTGCACGCCGCCTACCCACCCGAGGAGGCCGATGTGCTCTGCGCCCTGGGCGGCGACGGTTTCATGCTGCAGACCCTGCACCGGCACGGCAGCCTGGGCAAGCCGGTGTTCGGCATGAAGCTGGGCTCGGTGGGTTTCCTGATGAACCACTATCGCGATGATGCCCTGCTGGATCGGATTGCCGCTGCAGAGCCGGCCAAGCTGCGTCCGCTGGAAATGCACGCGCTCACCGAAGCGGGCAGCACCACTCAGCTGCTGGCCTACAATGAAGTCTCGCTGCTGCGCCAAACCCGGCAGGCGGCCCACATGAGCATCGACCTGAATGGCCAGACCCGTGTGGATGAGCTGGTCTGTGACGGCGTGCTGGTGGCTACGCCAGCGGGCAGCACTGCCTACAATTTCTCCGCCCATGGACCGATCCTGCCGTTGGGTTCGCACACCATTGCGCTGACCCCGATTGCGCCCTACCGGCCGCGACGCTGGCGTGGGGCCATCCTGAAGGCCGATACGGAAGTACGTTTCCGTGTGCTGGACCCGTACAAGCGCCCGGTCAGCGCCACCGCCGACTCGCATGAAGTGCGCGACGTGGTGGAGGTCACCATCCGCGAGTCGCGCGATCGAACCGTGACCCTGCTGTTCGACCCGGAGCACAACCTGGAAGAGCGCATCCTCAGCGAGCAGTTCGTGGTCTAGGTCTCGCCTGGCGAGACCAGGCCGCCGCACACTCTGCCCATGCCTTCCGATAACGCCCCACGCCTGCTCACTGTCGCGGTCACTTCACGCGCGCTGTTCGACCTGGAAGAAAGCCACGCCCTGTATGAAAAGCAGGGGGTCGAGGCCTACAGCAGCTTCCAGCGCGACCACGAGGATGACGTGCTGGCCCCAGGCATGGCGTTTTCGGTGGTCCGCAAGCTGCTTGCGCTCAACGCGGTGGCACCGATGGAAGCGCCGCGGGTGGAGGTCATCCTGCTTTCGCGCAATTCCGCCGACACCGGGCTGCGCATCTTCAATTCCATCCAGCACCACGGCCTGGGCATAACCCGCGCCACCTTTACCTCGGGCGAGCCGACCTGGCCGTATGCCAAGCCGTTCGGGGCGGATCTGTTCCTTTCTGCCAACCCGGAGTCGGTCAGGCGCTCGCTGGAGCACGGCATCGCCGCGGCGACTATCCTGCCGGCCAAAGCGCTGCAGCAGCACTCCGACCAGCTGCGCATCGCCTTCGACGGCGATGCCGTGATCTTTGGCGATGAAAGCGAGCGCGTCTCGCGCGAGCAGGGCGTGGAGGCCTTTGGACGCCACGAGCGCGACCGCGCACGCGAGCCACTGTCCGGCGGTCCGTTCAAGGGGTTTCTGTCCGCGCTGCATGACCTGCAGGCAGCGTTCCCGGCCGGTAAGGACGCCCCCATTCGCACGGCGCTGGTGACTGCGCGCTCAGCACCTGCGCACGAGCGCGTCATACGTACCCTGCGCGACTGGGGCGTGCGCCTGGACGAGGCCCTGTTCCTGGGGGGACGCCACAAGGGGCCGTTCCTGGAGGCATTCGGGGCCGATATCTTCTTCGATGATTCCCAGCACAACATCGACAGCGCACGCCAGCATGTGGCCGCCGGGCACGTGCCGCACGGCGTAGCCAACCCGTAGCAGCGCCCCATGGGCGCGAGTTCTTTATCCTTGGGCCTCGTCAGCAAGCTCGCGCAGATGGGGCGCTCCTACACGGGCAAGCGTATGTCCGCCAGTTTCCAGCGCAGGCCGTTGCGTTTGAACACGAAGACTATCGGTTTGCCGTCTTCATCCTGCACGGTGGCGGTGAAGCGGGAGGGCGACTCATACCTGCGGACCGCAGTCTTCAGCGGATCCGGCGGCACAGGTTTTCCATAGCTGTCGCCATCCACGGTTTCGCCGAAGGCTTTTTTCCATATCCCGCGGCCCTGCAGCAGGGCACCGATCCCCGTCGGCGTGACCATGGTATCCACTGCGCTGCCGCTGAAGTTGCTGGCCACCGACAGCGCAAATGCGCCCAGCAGGCTGGACTGCACCCCGCTGCCGGCACGTCGGGCAAGCTGGTCGTCCAGCTGCGCTTTCAGGTTTACCCGCAGCGCCGGGAAATCCACGAAATGCGCCAGCTTGCCCGCATCCTGCTCGACCAGGGCGTGGCGGATGCCGTTGATGGCCAGGTAAGGGCCGGCGACCACGTAGGCGGCCAGCAGCGTGGCCAGCAAACCTGCAAGCAGCAGCCATCGCTTCATCATCAGAACTCCAGGTCCAGTGCGGCACACAGATAGTCCATCAAAGGAGCCAGCGCCTTCAAGTCCGTGGCCAGTGCCTGGCGCAGGCGCGGCGAGGCCATGCCCGCATCGTCAATCGACCGCCAGAACACGAAGTTCTTGTGCTTCAGGTCTTCGATCAGTTCGAAATCTGCGGGAAATCCGCGCGGTGGCCGCGAGAGCACGTCGCTGGCTTCGAACTCGAACCGCCTGCGGAATGCCGCAGCCTGGGTGGCCGCCTTCCAGCTGCCGGGATTGTCGAAGATGAACTGGCGAACGCGGCGCTGGGTGGACGGCTCGGGATGCCACAGGCCAGCGCCGACGAAGCTGCCACCCGGCTGCAGGTGGAGGTAGAACGAGGGGGCGGGCACCTGCTTGCGCCGCTGGTGGAACAGGCGCGCGCCCTGCCACGGTTTGTATGGGGATTTGTCGTGGGAAAAACGCGCATCCCGGTAGATACGGAACAGCGAACCGCCTACGGTCTTAGGGTCCGAGCGGAAGTGCAGGCTGACTTGGGCCAGGTCGGGCTGCAGGTCGGTGAGCAGGCGCAGGAAGGGCTGGCGCACATGCTCTTCGTACTGGTGCTTGTGCGCCGCAAACCAGGCCTTGTCATTGTGCTTGGCCAGCGCACGCAGGAACTTGAAGCTGGCGTCGGAGAAATAGATGCTCATGCAATAGTCGTCCCACGTTGGGCCAGGTCAGCGTGGTTCACGCGAGCTGTCGTTCCAGGTCATGGCCCCATGCCAGCAGCTGGTCCAGCAGCACCTGCTTGTCGCCCGTTTCGGCATGCTGCAGGCGCAGGGCCTGGATCTGCCGGTAGTAGGACTCGAAGCTGGCTTCGGCAAGGCCTGTTTCTACGCACAGCCTGCGCCGGCGGTAGTCATTCCAGCGCTCCTGTTCCGCCTGGCCCAAAGTGTCCGGCCAATTGCGCGCACGATAGCGGAACAGAAGTTCGTCGAGGCGCGGGTCCTTGAAGCCGAATGCACGTTGGCCCAACTGCGCAGGCGGAGTGCCGCGAACCTCGCTGAGCCTTCGCTTGTCACCGTCGCCGATGAATCCGTCGTAGACCGACGCATCCGCGTCCGACGGGTCATACAATTTTTCGCGGGAATAGACGCTGCGAATTTTCTCGGACAACCCGGCGGCGTGCGCGCGGATGCGCTGGGCAGTGGCCTGTACGGTGGCACTGTTGATCTGCAGCCGGTTGAAATCGCTCTCGCGCAGGTGCGCCCACTGCACCAGTGCGGGCGATCGATTCAGGTGCACTTCCTTCATCGGCACCCGCTGCACGCCCGGCGGCAGGTCGCGGGTGGGGGTGTACAGCCGCTCGCTGATGGCCTCGGCGTCCAGATCAAGCAGCGCGTCCGCGTCGCCGTCCAGGTCGAATACGATCACCCGGTTGTCAAACTGCGGATGCCGGGCCAGCGGCAGGACCGGCGCAGCGCACAGCCGGGTGGCGGGGTAGCGCTGGGATATGTGCAGGATCGGCGCCATGCCCACTACGTCCAGCAGGCTGGCCACGTATTTCTTGTCGCGCAGTTTGAGTGCATGTTCCCAGAGCCTGGGCTGGGCATCGCGGAACAGCCGCGCCATGCCCGCGGTCGCCAGCACGTCGGAGAGCGCCTCATGCGCGTCTCCTTCGCGTACCCCGTTGGCGACGGCCAGATGCTCCAGCTTGAATGAAGTTCCCTTGCCGTCTTCGCGCGCCGGCCATTGGATACCTTCCGGCCGCAGCGCGTGGGCCAGGCGCATCATATCCAGCAGGTCCCAGCGCGAATTGCCGCCGCGCCATTCGCGCTCGTAGGGGTCATGGAAGTTGCGGAACAGTCCGTGGCGCACGAACTCATCGTCGAAACGCAGCGAGTTCCAGCCCAGCGTGCAGGTTTCCGGCCGCGACATCTCCTCGGCGATGCGGGCAAAGGCCTCGGCCTCGTTCACTCCTTCGCGCTGGGCGTGCTGCGGGGTGATGCCGGTGATCAGCGTGGCAACGGGTGAAGGCAGCAGGTCGTCCGCGGGCTTGCCGAAGAAGCTGATGGGCTCTTCAATCGGGTTGAGCTGGGCATCGGTGCGCAGGGCTGCGAACTGGGCGATGCGGGTACGGCGCGGATCGCTGCCGAAGGTTTCGAGGTCATAGAAGAGGAAGCTGGCGGGCATGTCGGCGCTGTGCGGTCGGCTAGTCATTTCCACCTGCCGTCGCGACGGCATCGTTCAATGCTCGCCGGATGGACCAAGGTGGCGCGGTCATAGAACAGGAAGCTGGCGGCCATCAGGCGGCGTCCACCAGCACGTCAAGCGATTCAAGCACGCGTGCGTCCACGGCTTTCCAGTCAACCTGGGCAAGCGAACCCAGGCCGCGGGTGGCATCGACCAGTATTGCGCGCTGGATTTCGCTGCGCTGCAGGGCCACCGCATAGGGGATCAGCATGAAGCTGACCATGCTGTAGTGGGGCACGAAGCGCTGCGGGTGGCGTTCCTGCAGCAGCAGCTCCAGCTCGCGCTGCAGCAGGAAATCGGCGTCGTCCACGCGGTCGCGCATTTCCAGGTAGTTTTCCAGCGCCATGTGCTGGATGGCCTGCGCATTGGGCTTGCGCTCCTGCTCGAAGGCCGCGAAGGCTTCGGCGAAATCCGCGTGCGTTTCCAGCTGGCGTGCCAGGGCCACGCAGTCCTCGAAGGCGCAGTTCATGCCTTGGCCATGGAAGGGGACCATTGCGTGCGCGGCGTCCCCCAGCAGCACCGCCCGTCCGCCGATATGCCAGCGCTGCAGGTGCAGGGTGGCCAGCAAGCCGGGCGGATTACGTTCCCAGTCTTCGCCCAGCGCCGGGATCAGCGCAATGGCGTCGGCAAAATCACGCTGGAACAGGGCCTTGGCTTCAGCCTGCGTCTTGACCGTGGCGAAGCTGGTCTCGCCCTCGTTGGGGAAGAACGCAGTCACGGTGAAGGTCTGCTCGTCATTGGGCAGGGCGATGCACATGTAGCGGCCGCGCGGCCAGATATGCAGCGCATGGGGCTCGATCCTGAAGCCGCCGCCGGGTGCAGGCGGGATCTCCAGCTCCTTGTAGGAATGGTCGAGGAAATCGGTGCGCTCGCCCAGGTCCGACTCCCTGTGCATGGCCGCGCGCAGCGCTGAGCCGGCACCATCGGCACCGACCAGGGCATTGAAGCTGATTTCATCGCGAGCACCGCTGCGCTCATCCAGGAAGCACACCGTGCCTGACTGGAAATCAACCTTTTCCAGGCCACGATGGAAGTGCAGCACTGCCCCGGCCTGTTCGGCCAGCTCCAGCAAGGTGATGTTGAGGTCGCCGCGGTGGATCGACCAGATCACCTCCGAATCATCACGACCATAGCGCTGCAGCTGCACCTGTCCGTCCAGGAAGTGGACCATGCGGCCACGCATCATCACCGCCTGCTTCATCACCGCCTGTTCCGCACCGGCCTGGACCAGCGCATTGCGCCCGCGTTCGGCCAGCGCCAGATTGATGGAGCGGCCGCCCGCATAGCCCTGCAGCCGCGGATCACCGCGCTTTTCGTACACGTCTACGCGCCAGCCCTTGCGGGCCAGCAGGATGGCCAAAAGCGCACCGGCCAGGCCGGCGCCGATGATGGTGATACTTTTTTCTGGCAGTGAATTCATCGCAGCGTTCTCATATACCCCTCCACGCCTCAACTTCTTCCACCAGGCGGTAAACGTCCATGTACCTGTTGTACAGCGGCGTCGGCGAAATGCGGATGACGTCCGGTTCGCGCCAGTCACCCATGATGCCCACCGAGGCCAGGTAGTCGAACAGTTCGCGACCACGTTCGCGCCCACCGCTGACCCGCAGCGAAAGCTGGCAGCCGCGGCGCTGGGGCTCGGATGGGGTAATGATCTCAAGTGTTTCCGGCAGGCGTGCACGGATCATTGCTTCCAGGAACGCGGTAAGCCGCTCCGATTTGTGGCGCAGGGCGACCATGCCGCCGGCCTTGTCGAACAGTTCAAGCGAGGCCAGCAGCGGGGCCAATCCGAGGATCGAAGGGTTGCTGAGCTGCCAGCCGTCAGCGCCGGGCGTGGGGATGAATTCCGGGCCCATCTTGAATCGGGTGGCCTTTTCGTGACCCCACCAGCCGGCGAAGCGCGGCCGCTGGGTGTGGGCATGGCGCTCGTGCACGAAGCAGCCAGCCACGGCACCAGGCCCCGAGTTCACGTACTTGTAGTGGCACCACACGGCAAAGTCCGCGCCGCTGTAGTGCACGCGCAGCGCCAGGTTGCCAACCGCATGGGCCAGGTCGAATCCGACCATCGCGCCCTGTGCATGCCCCAGCCGGGCAATTTCCGCCAGGTCGAATGCCTGCCCGGTGCGGTACTGGACGCCGGGCCACAGCACCAGGGCCAGCCGCGAGCCGAGCATTTCAATGGCGCGCTCGATGGCCTGCATGGAGATCGTGCCGCCGGCTTCGTCCGGCCCAAGTTCAACCAGGTCGGTCGCGGGATCGAAACCGTGGAAACGCAGCTGTGATTCAACCGCATGCCGGTCCGAGGAAAACGCGCCTGCTTCCATCAGGATGGCCGGGCGCTCCGCGGTGGGTCGGTAGAAGCTGACCATCATCAGGTGCAGGTTGGCGGTGAGCGAGTTCATCGCCACCACTTCCGAAGGCTGCGCGCCGACCAGCCGCGCCAGCGGTGCTTGCACCTGTTCGTGGTAGGTCATCCACTGTGCCTGGCCGGTGAAATGGCCTTCCACCGCCTCGTGGCTCCATTTGTCCAGCACCTGCAGCACGTGGGCGCGCGCGCCCCTGGGCTGCAGGCCGAGTGAGTTGCCGCAGAAGTACACCTGGTCGCTGTTCTTGAACGTGGGTATCAGGAAATCATTGCGCAGCAGGCGCAGCGGATCGGCGGCGTCCAGGGCTACGGCCTGGGTGAGGGAAAGGCGGTCGGTCATGTAGTTACTTCGTTAGGATTTGAGTGTCGCACGTAGGAGCTGCGCAAGCTGCGATCACGATTTGGTTGACTAAGAATAGCGCATTGAACATTGAACTTAACGGTCGCAGCTTGCGCAGCTCCTACAGAAAATTAAGGTCTTGCAAAGCGCGAGGCGGGCAGCCCCAGCCATTCCAGCGCGGTGCCGTGGTACAGGCGTGCCTGCTCGGATGGGTCCAGGTTGAGTGCTGCAATGCCGGCGCCGGGCTCCTGCTCGCCCAGCGGGAACGGGTAGTCGGTGCCCAGCATCACCCGGTCGGTGCCCACCGTATCCAGCAGGTACTGCAGGGCACGCGGGTCGGCTACCCACGAATCGAAATACAGCCGCTTGATGTAATCGCGCGGATTGCCCGGGTTATCGGTGGCCACCAGGTCCGGGCGCATGTTGTAGCCATGCTCGATGCGGCCGATGGTGTAGGGGAAACTCCCGCCGCCATGGGCCAGGCAGATCTTCAGCTTTGGCAATCGCTCCAGCACGCCGCCAAAGATCAGGCAGCAGGCGGCGCGCGACTGTTCCGCAGGCATGCCCACCAGCCACGGCAGCCAGTACTTGGGCATCCCCGCGGCACCCATCATGTCCCAGGGGTGGACCAGCACCGCGGCCTCCAGGTCGGCCGCCGCCTGGAAAAACTCGAACAGCTCCGGCGCGTCCAGGTTCCAGTCGCCGACATGGCTGCCGATCTGCACGCCCTGCAGGCCCAGCTGGTCCATGCAGCGCTCCAGCTCCTGCACCGCCAGCCGCGGTGACTGCAGCGGCACGGTGCCGATGCCGGCGCAGTGGCGGGGGTGCTTGCGGCAGGCGTCGGCGGTGTGGTCGTTCAACGCCTGGTGCAGCTCCAGCGCCTGGTTGGCTTTGGCCCAGTAGCAGAACATCACCGGTACGGTGCTGAGCACCTGCACCTGCACGCCGAAGCGGGCGTAGTCGTCTATGCGGACCAGCGGGTCCCAGGTCTTGGCCCAGATTTCGCGAAAGAACTTGTTGTCCTTGTAGATGCGCGCACGGCCGTCGTCACCGTGGTGGATCACCGGGAAGCGATCATCTCCATACTTCTTCGCCAGGTCGGGCCAGGTATGCGGCAGGTAGTGGGCGTGGGTGTCGATCTTCAGCATGCGGGCGTCACCGGCCTGTCACGGAGGTGGCCATGGCGTAAAGCGGAACGCCGATGGCCGGGTTGTACGGAAACCTCACGCAAGGCGAGGCGGACAGGCAGCGGCCAACGTTCGCTTCGGGCAGGTCGGCGCGGATCTTGGCGGGCGCGCCAATGCCGGTTGCGCTGGCGACCGTGGTTGCGAACGCCGTCGCCGTGCCGGGCTCCATGCCGGCGAGCTGCATTATGACCGTGCCCATTTCAGGTGTCGGCCTCTGAATACTTGGCCGGAGCCGGGTTGAGGTGACCGCAGCGTGCGCAAGTGCGGCGCTCGATCGAGGAATAGAAGCGCGCGAACACGGGCGCGAAATCACTCTCGATGTCCTGCAGGTGGAAGTACTCCTCGTACAGCGCATGGTTGCAGCGCTCGCAGAACCACATCAGTCCATCTTGCTCGTGCGCCAGGCGCTTGCGCTCGATCACCAGGCCGATGCCGCCGGCGCTGCGTTGGGGTGAATGCGGCACCCGCGGCGGCAGGTAGAACATTTCGCCTGCCCGGATCGCTATATCGCGCGCCGCGCCATTCTCCTGGATGCGCAGCAGCATTTCGCCCTCCAGCTGGTAAAACCACTCGGGGCCTTGATCCCAATGGTAGTCGGTGCGGGCGTTGGGGCCGCCGACCACCATCACGATGAAGTCGCCGTCGTAGACCACCTTGTTGCCCACCGGCGGCTTCAGCAGGTGGCGGTGCTCTTCGATCCAGGCGTGCAGGTTGAGTGGATTGGGCAACATGGGGTCAGTCCTTGATAACGGCGACGCACTTCAGCTCGATGGCGATCGGCGTGGGCAAGGAATGGATGCCCAGGGTCGTGCGGCAGGGCGCGCTGGCGTGGTCGGGGAAATACTCGGCCCATATCTTGTTGTAGACCTTGAAATCACGGGCCATATCGGTGAGGTAGACGGTCACATCCACCAGATCCTCCCACGCCGCTCCGCTGGCCTGCAGCACCGCACGCACGTTGGCGAACACCGCGCGGGTCTGCAGTGCGATGTCGTAACCGACCAGACCGCCTCCACCGTCGTGCACGTTGCCCGGAATTTCGTCGCTGGCCGGATCCCGCGGCCCGATGCCGGAAAGAAACAGCAGCGCACCCACGCGCCGTGCGTGCGGATAGTGGCCGACCGGCTTTGGCGCAGACTTGGTTTGGACCGCTTCATTCATGGCGCGAACTCCTCGCCGAGACCGTGGCGACTGCGCGCTGATAGGCTGGCATCAGCTGCGCGTTCGATTCCACGTCCATGCCCAACTGCTGCAGCCGGCCGTCGGACAGGCTGTACACCCAGCCATGCACCGCAAGGCTGCGGCCGTTGGCCCAAGCGTCCTCAACCACGGTGGTCTGGCAGACGTTGACCACCTGTTCGATCACGTTGAGCTCGCATAGGCGCGCGCCACGCACTGACTCGGATTCGGCCCGGTCCAGCGAGGCGGCATGCTTTTGCGCCACGTCGCCGACATGTCGCAGCCAGTTGTCGGCCAGGCCCACGCGAGCGCCGGTCATGGCCGCATGCACGCCGCCACAGCCATAGTGGCCGACCAGCAGGATGTAGCGGACCTTCAGGATGTCCACCGCGTACTGGATCACCGACAGGCAGTTGAGGTCGCCGTGCGCCATTACGTTCGCGATGTTGCGGTGTACCGACACTTCGCCCGGGTCAAGGCCGAGGATCTGGTTGGCGGGCACCCGCGAATCCGAGCAGCCGATCCACAGGTAGCGGGGCGATTGCTGCTGCGAGAGCCGCTGAAAAAATCCCGGATCGTCGTTCAGGGCCCTCTGGGCCCATTCACGGTTGTTGTCCAGCAGCTTGGCCAGTTCGCTCATGCGCTGATTATCCCAGAGCCACGCACACATTCTTGGGTTCGGTGAAGAAACGCATGGCCTCGGCGCCGCCCTCACGGCCCAGGCCCGAGGCAGCCACGCCGCCGAACGGGGTGCGCAGGTCGCGCATCAGCCAGGTGTTGACCCAGACGATGCCCGCCTGCAGCCCCGCCGCCATGCGATGGGCCCGGTGCAGGTCGCGGGTCCACAGCGATACGGACAGGCCATAGTCGCTGGCATTGGCCAGCGCCAACGCTTCCTGTTCGTGGTCGAACGGCTGCAGGGTCACCACCGGCCCGAAGATTTCCTGACGATTGCTGGCGCATTCGGGCCCAAGCCCCTCGAACACGGTGGGTTCCACGAACCAGCCGGTGCGATCCAACCGCCGCCCGCCACACAGCAGCTGCCCGCCTTCGGCGTGCGCGCGCTGGATGCAGGCCAACACCTTGTCCATATGCTGCTGGGAAACCAGGGGGCCAAGCTGGGTGGGCTCCAGCATGGGGTCGCCGATCCGCAATGCACGCACGCGTTCGGAAAATGCATCGCGGAACTCGGGATAGATAGACCGCTCCACCAGCAAGCGCGAACCGCACAGGCAGATCTGCCCGGAGTTCTGGAAGGCCGAACGCACCAGCGTATCCAGCTGCGTCCGCCATTCACTGTCGGCGAATACCAGCGTTGGATTCTTGCCGCCCAGCTCAAGCGAGAGCTTCTTCAGCGCAGGCGCAGTGATGCCTGCGATGCGCTTGCCTACCGCAGTGCTGCCGGTAAACGACACCGCGCGCACCTGCGGGTGCGACACCAGCGGTTCGCCCACCTCGGGGCCCAGGCCGTGTACCAGGTTGAGTACGCCTGCCGGAAATCCCAGTTCGGCCGCCAGCTCCGCCAACATGGTTGCGGTCAGCGGGGTGACCTCCGAGGGCTTGGCCACCACGGTGTTGCCGGCCGCCAGGGCCGGTGCGATCTTCCATGTGAACAGGTAAAGCGGCAGGTTCCATGGAGAAATGGCGGCCACCACACCCAGAGGCGAGCGCAGGGTGTAGTTCAGTCCGGCTTCGCCGTGGTGCGATTCGCTGGAGAACTGGGTGGCAGCGTGCGCGAAGAAGCGCAGGTTGGCTACTGCCCGCGGAATCTCCACGTCGCGGGCGAGCGCGTAGGGCTTGCCGCCATCCAGCGTCTCGGCGGCGGCAAATTCGTCGCTGCGGGCTTCCAGCGCGTCAGCCAGTCGCTCCAGCCAGCGCGAGCGCTGCGAATTGGGCAGCGCCGACCAGGCCGGAAAAGCCCGCTGCGCTGCACCGACCGCGGCCTCCACATCCGTGCTGTCGCCTGACGCAACCTCCGCGAACTGCTCTTCGTTTGCAGGATTGAACAGCGCCAGCCACCGATCACTGGCTGGCGCGCAGGCAACACCGTCTATCCAGTGGCTGCAACGTTTCATTGGCCTAGCTTAACCGGACGGATTGCGGCGGTCATTGCTGGCAGTGTTTGCACAGGTACAGGCGCCGCCCGCCGGACTCGATCCGCACGATGCGCTTGCTGCACTGCGCACAGGGCAGGCCGGCGCGGTCGAACACCTTGAATTCAAAACCCTCGGGAGTGTCGGTCAGGTATTCGGCGCGCATGCCGGTGGAAGGCACGATACCGCGGGTCCCATAGCTCGCGCGAGGCACGTCGAGTAATGCCTTCGCAAGGCGCCTGCGCTCAGCGGGGCTCAGGTCTGCAGGAGTGCGCTGGGGGGCAATACCTGCCTTGAACAGCACTTCCGAACGCAGGTAGTTGCCCATGCCCGCCAGGAAGCCCTGGTCCAGCAACAGGGCCGACAGCGCGCGGCCGGAAAACGCCGCCTGCTGCAGGCGCTGGGCCACCGCAGCAGCGCCCAATGACTCATCCAGCGCGTCCGGACCCAGCTTTGAGAGAAATGGGTGACGCACCAGGTCCTCGTCGCGCCACATCGCAACATCGGAGGCCGAGTACAGCAGTACGGCGCGCTCCCGGGTTTCAAGCGCGACGCGCAGTGAGCGCGTGGTGGCGGGTCGTTCGCCGGATCC
>JAJAZJ010000294.1 GCA_026785795.1 Pseudoxanthomonas sp. | reverse complement strand
CAGCAGGACAGGACGGGAGTAAGTGGATCCAGGATGCCGGGGGGACTTCACGGTCTGGCTCCATAGCAGTGGCTGATGGTTAGCGACTCGATCGTGCCGCAGCGGCAGCTTCCGGAATATTGCATGGCCTGGCTCCTGATCCTGGTCAGGGGATGAGAATAAGCTATCGGCACATGCAGGTGGCCCGGGTTTTGCCTATGCTTCGCTTCTGGTGCGCCCCCGCACCCTGCATGGATACCGCAATGCGCCAAAGCCTGCTCGCCTTCGCCCTGATTTCCGCCCTCGCCGCCTGCCAGAAGGCAGAGGCGCCCGCCGCCCCGATTGCCGCAGCGCCAGCTACCACGGCCGCCGATACCGCCGAAGCGGATGCAAAGTTCGCCGACCTGTCCAGGCGCGCGCTGGAGGGTTGGCTACAGCTGTCGCCGATCAGCGCCACCCAGATTGGCGAGCACAAGTACGACAGCGAGATCGATGACCTGAGTGCTGCGGGCCGGCTCAAGGGCCTGGATTTCAGCAAGCAGAGGCTGGCCGAACTGGACGCGATGGATGTCAGCAGACTCTCTCGCGAAAACCAGATAGATGCCGCGATCCTGCGCAACCAGCTGCAGTACGACGTCTGGGGCAGCGAAACCCTGGAGAGCTGGGCGTGGGATCCGCAGGTCTACAGCGGCCTGGCCGGCAGCGCGGTGTACGGCTTGATGGCGCGCGAGTTCGCCCCGCTGCCAGAGCGCATCAACTCCGCCGTGGCGCGCATGGAGAAGCTGCCGGGCCTGCTGGCCCAGGCGCGCGAAAACCTGGACCCGGCCCGTGTGCCCCAGGTGCATGCGGAAACCGCCGCCAGGCAGAACAGCGGCATCCTGAGCATCGTCGACAGCCTCATCACTCCCAACCTGAAGGAACTGCCGGACGCCGAGCGTGCACGTGCCCTAAAAGCCACCCTTGCCCTGCAGGCCGCAGTGGCCGAACACCAGCAGTGGCTGGACAAGACCCTGGTGCCGAACGCAAAGGGCGACTTCCGTATCGGCCAGACCCTGTACGACCAGAAGCTGCAGTTCGCCCTGCTGTCGTCGCTGTCACGCACTGAGATCAAGCAGCGCGCCGAGGATGAAATCAAGCGCGTTCGCGAAGAGATGTACACCGTCGCACGCACCGTGCTGAAGGACAGGCCGAACGCGCCGGCGATGGCGGACACGCCCAACGCCGAGCAGCAGCAAAAAACAATCGAAGCTGCGCTCGAACTGGCCTACGCCGACAGGCCCGCACGCGACAAGGTGGTGCAGGCCGCCGAGGCCGCGCTGCAGGCCGCTACCGACTTCGTGCGCGAGAAAGACCTGGTCACCCTGCCCGACAGCCCGGTCAGGATCATCACCATGCCGGAATTCCAGCGCGGCGTGTCTGTGGCCTATGCGGATTCGCCCGGCCCGCTGGACAAGGGCCTGGAAACTTTCTACGCGGTATCACCGATCCCGGAAGAATGGGATGACAAGAAGGTGGATTCATTCCTGCGCGAATACAACAACCGCATGATCCACCTGCTCAGCATCCACGAGGGCGTGCCCGGGCACTACCTGGAAGGCTGGCATTCGGCCAAGTTCCCGTCCACCCTGCGCGCCGTGCTGCGCTCGGGTCCCTTTGCCGAGGGCTGGGCGGTCTATACCGAAAAGATGATGGCTGATGCTGGCTACATGGACAACGACCCGCTGTTCCGACTGGTGCAGCAGAAGTTCTACCTGCGCGGGGTGGCCAATGCGCTGCTGGACCAGGGCGTACACGTGGACAGCTGGACCAGGGAGCAGGCGATGGACCTGATGGTGCGCCAGACCTTCCAGCAGCAAAGCGAAGCCGAGGGCAAGTGGACGCGCACCCAGCTGACCTCAGCGCAGCTGCCCACCTATTTCGTCGGCGCCCAGGAGCACTTCGACACGCGCAAGGCCGCCGAGAAGAAACTGGGCGCGGCCTTCGACCTAAAGGCCTATCACGACCAGGTGCTGTCGTACGGGGCGCCACCGGTGCGTTTCGCACGGCAGCTGATGCTGGACCAGCCAATCCAGTAGCTCTGATGCCTTCTCCCGCCGGGAGAAGGTGCCCGAAGGGCGGATGAGGGAACGGACTAAGAGATCGACGGATGGCTTTCCGTGACCTCTGATTGACCCTCCCTTATCCGTCGCTACGTGCCAGCCTCTTCCGAAGGGAGAGGGGAAATCAAAGATCGGCGGCGACAAACCCGCCGGTCTGCCGTTTCCACAGGCGTGCGTACAGGCCATCGCGCGCGATCAGCTCGGCGTGGGTTCCGGTTTCAACTACTGCACCGCGATCCATCACCACCAAACGATCCATGCGCGCAATCGTGGACAGGCGATGGGCGATGGCGATCACCGTCTTGCCCTGCATCAGGATGTCCAGGCTGTCCTGGATGGCGGCCTCCACTTCCGAGTCAAGCGCAGACGTCGCTTCGTCCAGCACCAGTATCGGTGCATCCTTCAGCAGCACGCGCGCAATCGCGATGCGCTGGCGCTGGCCGCCGGACAGCTTGACCCCGCGCTCGCCGACCTGCGCGTCGTAGCCACGCAGTCCATCACCGTCCACCAGTTCGTCGATGAAGACATCGGCGCGCGCACTGCGCACCGCCGCGACCAGCTCGGCCTCGGTCGCGTCGGGTCGTCCGTAACGCAGGTTGTCGCGGATCGAACGGTGCAGCAGCGAGGTATCCTGCGTAACCACGCCGACCTGCCCGCGCAGGCTTTCCTGGGACACCTGGGCGATGTCCTGCCCGTCGATCAGGATGCGTCCGGCCTCAAGGTCATACAGGCGCAGCAACACGTTCACCAAGGTGGACTTGCCCGCGCCTGACGGCCCGATCAGGCCGATCTTCTCGCCCGCGCGAACCTGCAGGTTGAGCCCTGCGATCACGCCGCCGGCTTTTCCATAGTGGAAATGTATGTCCTGAAAATCCACGTCACCGCGGGTGACGGCAAGCGGGACCGCGCCCGCGGCATCGACGACGGTAAGCGGCCTGGCCACCGTTTCCATGCCGTCCTGCACCGTGCCGATGTCCTCGAAGATGCCGTTGACGACCCACATGATCCAGCCGGACATACTTTCGATGCGGATCACCAGGCCGATGGACAGCGCAATGGCGCCGGCGGTGATAGCGCCCTGCTGCCACAGCCACAAACCCAGCGCCGCGGTGACGGTCACCAGCAGTCCGTTGAGCACGGTCAGGCTGACATCCATGCCGGTGGTCATGCGCGTCATCAGGCGCACCTTTTCCACGTTCTCCTGCACGGCCTCTGCCACGTAGGCATCTTCCTGGCGCGTATGCGAGAACAGCTTCAACGTGGCGATATTGGTATAGCCGTCCACGATGCGCCCCATCAGCCGCGAGCGTGCTTCCGACGCCTTCCACGAACGCTCCTTCACCCGTGGCACGAAATAGGCCAGCGCGCTGATATACAGGAACACCCAGACGATCAGCGGGATCATCAGTCGCTTGTCCGCTTGTGCGAACAGGAACAGTGCGCTGCCGGTGTAGATGGTCACATACCACAGTGCATCGATGATCTGCACCGCCGATTCACGCAGCGACGCGCCGGTCTGCATGATGCGGTTGGCAATGCGGCCAGCGTAGTCGTTCTGGAAGAAGGACAGGCTCTGCCGCACCACGTACTGGTGCTGCTGCCAGCGGATGCGCGCGGTCAAACCCGGAGTCACCGATTGGTGCATCAGCAGGTCGCTGAGTGCGATCAGCACCGGTCGCGCCACCATCGCCACGAAGGCCATGAACAGCAGCTCGCGGCCATGCACGGCGAAGAAGTCCGGGGTGGGCGCCTGGGTAGTGAAATCCACCAGCCGCCCCAGGAAATAAAACATGGCGACTTCAACCAGCGCCACCACGAACCCCAGCACGCCCAGCACCGCCATGACCGGCCAGACCTGGCGCAGGTAGTGCAGGTAGAACGGCACCACGCCACGCGGCGGCATGCCCGGCTCAGGCTTGCCAAACACATCGATCAGCGATTCGAACCAGCGGAATATCATCCGCTGATTATCGCATCGCCCGGCCGTGTAGGAGCTGCGCAAGCTGCGACCGTGGACTCAGACCTGCGTCAGGACCTCAGCGGCCGCGAGCATTACGTATCGCAGTTCGCGCGGCTCCTACACCGGTTGACACGGAACGCTACCCATCCCTGTCCATGGTCAGGAGCCCGCCATGCCAGGCCTATTGCGGTGAAGCTAGGTGCATCGGCGACAATATGCGCATGCCCATGACCGCCACCGCCAAGGCCCAGCTGCAGATCCACTTCTGCGTACTGCTGTGGGGTTTCACCGCGATCCTGGGCAAGCTGATCACGCTGCCTGCGCTGCCGCTGGTCTGGTGGCGCATGCTGCTGGTGGTGGTGACCCTGGCGTTGCTGCCCAGCGTGTGGCGCGGAATGCGGGCCATGCCGCCGCGCCTGCTGCTGGCCTACGCCGGCATCGGCGCCCTGGTCGCCCTGCACTGGCTGACCTTTTACGGCGCGATCAAGCTATCCAACGCATCGGTTGCAGTCACCTGCATCGCCCTGGCACCTGCCTTTACCTCCGTGGTCGAGCCGTGGCTGGCGCGACGGCCGTTCTCGCCGCGCGAATTGGCCTTCGGCCTGGCGGTGCTACCCGGCGTGGCCCTGGTGGTGGGCGGGGTGCCGGAAGGGATGCGGGTGGGGGTTGCCGTGGGTGCGCTTTCGGCGCTGCTGGTCGCGCTGTTCGGTTCGTTGAACAAACGGCTGGTGGAACACGGCGACCCGCTGACCGTCACCGCAGTCGAACTTGGCGCAGGCACCCTGCTGCTGACCCTGCTGGCGCCGCTGATGCCGCTGATCTTCCCCGCCTTCGCCGGTGCGCTGCTGGTCCTGCCCAGCCTGCAGGATGGCGTGCTGCTGCTGGTGCTTGCGCTGGCCTGCACCCTGCTTCCGTTCGCGCTCGCTGGTCGCGCTGCGCCATCTCAGCGCCTATGCAGTGCAGCTGGTAACCAACCTGGAACCGGTCTACGCAATCCTCCTGGCCATCGTGTTGCTCAATGAGCAGCGCGAGCTCACCCCGCTGTTCTACCTGGGCGTGGCCATCATCCTGGCCGCGGTGTTCCTGCACCCACTGCTCAACCGCAGCAAGCGGATCGCTCACCCCGAGATACTCGGCACCTCCGAAGCCAAGGGCATTATCGATTGACAGACCACGTGCAGGAGGGACGTAAGTCGCGATTGCCGATCCACACGGAAAACCATCGCGACTTACGCCGCTCCTACGGGCGCTGCAGGCTTTGCCTTGGCAGCTTCGAAGCCCGGGAGCACCCTCGAAAAATACATCGCCCAGGAGCGACGCAAGTCGCGATGAAGCACTACACGGAAAACCATCGCGACTTAAGTCGCTCCTACAATGGCGGTTGGGTTTACCAGTCCGTGCGCTGCGGCAGCAGGCCGCGCAGCTCCACTTCGGTCAGGTTGCGCCATTGCCCTGGCTTGAGCGCGCCCAGCTTCAGGTTGTCAATGCGCACCCGGCGCAGCTGCTTGACCCGGTAGTCGAAGGCGGCGGCCATCAGCCGGATCTGCCGGTTCAGGCCCTGGGTCAGCACGACACGGAAGCCGAACTTGGCCAGCTTCGCCGTCTTGCACGGCAAGGTCATCTCGTCGCGGATGCGCACACCGCGGGCCATGCCGCGCAGCAACTCATCGGTGACCGGCTTGTTGACCGCCACGTGGTACTCCTTCTCGTGCCGGTTTTCGGCGCGCAGGATCTCGTTGACGATGTCGCCGTTGCTGGTCAGCAGGATCAGGCCTTCCGAATCCTTGTCCAGACGCCCGATGGGAAAGATGCGCTGCTGGTGGTCGATGAAATCGATGATGTTGCCTTCCACCGCCTGCTCGGTGGTGCAGATGATGCCCACGGGTTTGTTGAGCATAATGTAGACGTGGCGGCGGCCGCCGGCCTGCTTCTGCCGCACGCGCAGCGCCTGCCCGTCCACCTTGACCTCATCGCCCTCGCCCACCACGGCGCCCATGCCCGCGGCAATGCCGTTGACCGTGACCCGGCGGTCCGCAATCAGCCGATCCGCCTCGCGTCGCGAGCAGAAGCCGGTTTCGGCGATGTGCTTGTTGAGGCGGGTGGTGGTCACCGGTGCGCCCGTGCTGGCTGGATCATTCACGCGGCTTCGGCGGGCCCTTGCGGTGCAGCTTGCCCGGCGGACCCGGCTTGAAGCCAGAGGGCTTGGCCCCGGTGCGCGCGGCGGCCGGCTTGAACTTGCGCGGCGGTGTATCGCCGCCCGCGTCGCCTTCACCCAGCTTGTGGATCCGCAGCTGCTGCCCGGACACCCACACCTTCTTCAGGTGCATCAACAGCTCCTTGGGCATGCCCTCGGGCAGGTCCAGCACCGTGTAATCGTCCTGGATGTCGATGCGGCCAATGTACTTGCTGTCCAGCCCGGCTTCGTTGGCGATGGCGCCGACGATGTTGGCCGGCTTCACGCCATGGGCGTGACCCACTTCGATGCGGAACGACTCCATGCCGATCTCGGGCTTCTCGCGAGACGTGCGCTCCACGCGCGGACGCTCGGCTGCATCACGCACAGGCTCGGGCCGCTCGATACGCGAGGTTTCACGCACCGGCTGCTCGAACGGCCGCGGGGGTGCGGGGCGCTGAAACGCGGCGGGGGCCTGCGCTTCACGTCGCACCGGGCGCTCCACGGGGGCGGGGCGTTCGCTACGTGCAGGGCGTTCGCCGCGCGAGGGACGTTCAGCGCTTTCATTGCGCTCGTTGTGCGCATAGGCCTGCGGCGCGGCCGGAACCCGGTCCGGGCTGAGCAGCAACGGCATGTCGGCGTGGACCATGCGCACCAGTGCAGCGGCAATGTCCACCATCGGCACGTTGTTTTCCTGCTCGTAGCGCTCGACCAGCGAGCGGTATTCACCCGGCTCGTTGGAGGCTAGGGTTTCGGTGATCTTGTCCAGGAACCGGCCCACCCGCATGTTGTTCACCGCTTCCACGGTCGGCAGCTTCATCTCCTCGATCGGCTGGCGGGTGGCGCGCTCGATCGAGCGCAGCATGCCCTTCTCGCGCGGAGTGACAAACAGGATCGCATCGCCGCTGCGGCCGGCGCGACCGGTGCGGCCGATACGATGCACGTAGCTTTCGGTGTCGTAGGGGATGTCGTAATTCAGCACATGGCTGATGCGCTCCACGTCCAGGCCGCGTGCGGCCACGTCGGTGGCCACCAGGATGTCCAGCTTGCCGTCCTTGAGCTGCTGGATGGTGCGTTCGCGCTGCTGCTGCTGCACGTCGCCGTTGATGGCCGCGGCGGCCAGCCCGCGCGCCTGAAGTTTCTGCGCCAGCTCCTCGGTGCCCAGCTTGGTGCGAACGAAAACGATCATCGCCTCGAACGGCTCGGCTTCCAGGATCCGGGTCAGCGCATCCAGCTTGTGCATGCCGCTGACGAACCAGTAGCGCTGGCGGATGTTGTTGGCGGTGGTGGTCTTGGAGGTGATGGTCACTTCCTGCGGTTCGCGCAGGTAGGTCTGGGCGATGCGGCGGATGACCGCGGGCATGGTGGCGGAAAACAGCGCGACCTGTCGCGACGGCGGGGTCTTCTTCAGCACCGTTTCCACGTCGTCGATGAATCCCATGCGCAGCATTTCGTCGGCTTCGTCCAGCACCAGCGTGGTCAGCTCGGACAGGTCCAGGGTGCCGCGTTCCAGATGGTCGATCACCCGCCCCGGGGTTCCCACCACCACGTGCACGCCGCGCTTGAGCGCTGACAGCTGCGGGGCGTAGCCCTGGCCGCCGTAGATCGGGAGCACGTTGAAGCCGGGAATCTTGTTGGCATAGCGATGGAAAGCTTCGGCCACCTGGATGGCCAGCTCGCGGGTCGGCGCCAGCACCAGCGCCTGCGGCTTGCGCTGCTCCAGCTTCAGGCGCGACAGGATCGGCAGGGCAAACGCCGCGGTCTTGCCGGTGCCGGTCTGGGCCTGGCCCAGCACGTCCTTGCCCGCCAGCAGCGCCGGGATGGTGGCGGCCTGGATGGGCGACGGCGACTCGTAGCCGACCTCGATAACCGAGGCCAGGACCGGCGCGGACAGGCCAAGGTCTGCGAAAAGCAGGGTGGATTCGGGTTCGGTGGACATGCAGCAGGCTCCGGAGCGGCCCGGATTGGACGGACGCAAGGCCATATTGTGCGCCCTGCGACCTGAGCTGTCGCCCTAAACCCCGGCGTACACGGACCGATCAGAGGATCGGGAAGGCCCGCTCGCTGCCCGCAGGCCGAACCTTCGCGCTTAGGCGGAAGCCCGGCGCCTGTAGTCGAAACCCACCATCTGCTGGCTTTTTTCGTCCCACAGTTTGAGCCGCGCGGACCTGAAGCTCTGCCACAGGGTTATGCGCGGGGCCGCCTTCAGCAGCTCGCTGGACTCGAACGCCTCGCGCAGCCGGTAGTTGGGAATGCGGCTGGCGAGGTGGTGGATGTGGTGGTAGCCAATGTTGCCGGTGAACCAGTGCAGCACGCGCGGCAGGTCAAAGTAGGAGCTGCCCTCGACCGCAGACTTGCCGGCGTCCCAGTTCTCTTTGCGCGCCCAGTACGCACCTTCGAAGGTGTGCTGCACGTAGAACAGCCACACGCCCATGGCCCCAGCCAGCAGCACGATGGGCAGGTGCACCATCAGCACGGTGTGCCAGCCGATGGCGAAGCCCAGGGCACCGCCCACCAGAAGCAGCATCAGGTTGTTGAGCATCACGCTGGCCCATTCCTTCTTCCAGGTGAAGGGAAGATCGAACGGGAAACGGTGCTTGATCACGAACTGGTACATCGGGCCGATGCCCAGCAGCACCGGCGTGCTGCGATAGAAGCGATAGGTGAAACGCCTGAACCACGAGCGCGATTCGTATT
>JAJAZJ010000293.1 GCA_026785795.1 Pseudoxanthomonas sp. | reverse complement strand
GGCTGGCCGTGCCGCAGCGGACCCGGCAGCACGCTGCAACACCGCATAATGTCGGCACGGAGGTGCGCATGCACGGTGGTGGTCTGGAACTGGCGTTGGTCCTGCTGCTGGCCGCGGTGCTGGCGGTGCCGTTGTTCAAGCGCTTCGGCCTGGGCGCGGTGCTGGGCTATCTGGCGGCCGGCGTGGTGCTGGGCCCGGACGGACTGGGCCTGGTGCGGGATGGCGAAAAGATCCTGCGCGCGTCCGAGATCGGCGTGGTGATGATGCTGTTCGTGATTGGCCTGGAGCTGTCGCCGTCGCGGCTGCGGGTCCTGCGCAAGCCGGTGTTCGGGGTGGGTGGCCTGCAGGTGCTGATCACCAGCGCCGCCCTGGCGGGCCTGCTGTTGCTGGTGGCGCAGATGCAGTTGAAGGTGGCGCTGGTGGTGGGCATGGGCCTGGCCCTGTCGTCCACCGCGTTCAGCCTGCAGCTGCTGGCCGAGCGCAAGGAGCTGAACACCGACTACGGCAAGACCGCCTTCGCCATCCTGCTGTTCCAGGACCTGGCCGCGATCCCGCTGCTGGCCGCCATTCCGCTGTTGGCCGGGGCCAAGGACGAAACCCTGACCTGGACCACGGTCTTCCAGGCGGTGGGCGCGATCGCCCTGGTGGTGGTCGGCGGACGCCTGCTGCTGCGCCACGTGTTCCGGGTCGTGGCGCGCACGCAGATGCCCGAGGTGTTTACCGCCAGCGCGCTGCTGGTGGTGCTGGGCACGGCGTGGTTCATGCAGATCGCCGGCCTGAGTGCGGGCCTGGGCGCGTTCCTGGCCGGCGTGCTGCTGTCGGATTCGGAGTTCCGGCACGAGCTGGAATCACAGATCGAACCGTTCAAGGGCCTGCTGCTCGGCCTGTTCTTCATCTCGGTGGGCATGACCATCGACCTGGACCGGGTGGCCGCCGAACCGCAGATCATCGCGCTGGGCGTGCTGACCCTGCTGCTGGTGAAATTCGGCATCCTGTTCCTGCTGGGTCTGCACCCGGGCAAGCTGCAGCCGCGCGCCGCGCTGATGCTGGGCAGCGTGATGTGGCTGGGCGGCGAGTTCGCCTTCGTGGTGTTCAGCGAAGCCGGCCGGGTCAACCTGCTGGAGGCCGGCGCCCGCGACCGGCTGGTGGCGATTGTCGGCGTGTCGATGGCCCTGACCCCGCTGCTGCTGATCGCCATGAGCCGGCTGCTGGCGCTGAAGCAGCCGCCGGCGCCCAAGCGCGAGTTCGATCGCATCGAGCCGGCCGACGATGTACAGCACCCGCAGGTGCTGATTGCCGGCATGGGCCGCTTCGGGCAGATCGTGGCGCGCCTGCTGACCGCGCAGCGGATCCCGTTCGTGGCCCTGGAGCACAGCCCGGAGCAGGTGGACGACATGCGCCGCTTCGGCAGCCGCATCTACTACGGCGATCCGACCCGTCCGGACCTGCTGCGCGCCGCCGGTGCGCAACACGTGAAGATCTTCGTGATCGCGGTGGACGATGCCGACACCAACATCAAGGCCACGCGCCTGATCCGGCGCATGTATCCGAAGGCCCGGATCTTCGCCCGCGCGCGCAACCGCCAGCACGCCTGGCGCCTGATGGACCTGGGTGCGGAAGTGTTCCGCGAGACCTTCGGCTCCAGCCTGGAGATGGGCGAGCAGGTGCTGGTGGCGCTGGGCCTGAGCCCGGAGATGGCCGCCGACCACGCGCAGCGCTTCCGCGACCACGACGAGAAACTGCTGCACGCGCAGCACCTGATCTACGACGACGACACCGCGGTGGTGCAACACGCCCGCGACGCGCGCCTGGACCTGGAGAAGCTGTTCGAAGCCGATCTGGGCGACAGCAACAGCGAGGACGAAACCGGCATTCCCAAGGCGCCGTAGGGCGGGCCCAGGCCCGCCAAGGCCGCGGGCGCTCGTGAACACGTCGGGCCGCTAGCGCGGCTCGCGCAGGAACCGGGCCATCGATGCGCCGGGGATGGCGGGGCTGAATTCGGCGGCCACGTCCACGAAACCGCGCATCACCGCGATCTCGCGCGGGCATGTCGTTGCGGATGCGTAGTCCGTTTCATTGTAGATCCGAGCTTGCTCGGATGCTCCTGCCCTCTGTAGATCCGAGCTTGCTCGGATGCTCCTGCCCTCTGTAGATCCGAGCTTGCTCGGATGGGCTTGCTTTCATTTTCAAGAGCGTCCGAGCAAGCTCGGATCTGCAGGGCGGCTGGGTTTCTGCGAGAGAGCATCCGAGCGAGCTCGGATCTACAAGGGTATTGCTTTCCGAAAGGTTTCCAAGCCGTGGGGTCGGAAATTCAGAATCCCCCTACCCGCTAACGCGATGTTTGCCGATGAGGGCCAGACATGAAGCGATTCCACCATTGATGACATGGCAAATCCTCGACTATTGCGTGGGCGCATCTCCCAACATGGCGGCGTCTACTCCATCACCACTGTCGTGCATGGAAGACGACAGGTGTTTACCGATGTAACCACTGTCTGGATTATTCGCGACGAGATGAGAGTCATCTGCGAGGAAGGCAGGGTGGATCATCTGGCTTGGGTGATCATGCCCGATCACCTGCACTGGCTTTTCCAACTGGAGCAAGGATCGCTAGGTCAATGCATGCAACGTTTCAAGTCACGCACGGCGCGCGCTGTGAACAAAGCCAAAGGGATGCACGGCCCGTTGTGGCAGTCCGGGTATTACGAACACCACCTTGGGGACATCGAGGACCTAGCCAGGCAGGCGCGCTACCTGGTTGACAACCCGGTGCGCAAGGGACTCGTGGCGAGGATCGAGGACTATCCATTCTGGTGGTCCCGCTGGATATCCACTTCAAGCGACATGGCCTGACCAAGGCACATGCAATGTAGTGCAAAGCATCCGAGCAAGCTCGGATCTACAAAGCAGCTGATTTCCTGCGAAGAACATCCGAGCAAGCTCGGATCTACGAATCTGGGTTCTAGCGCGGCTCGCGCAGGAACCGGGCCATCGATGCGCCGGGGATGGCGGGGCTGAATTCGGCGGCCACGTCCACGAAACCGCGCATCACCGCGATCTCGCGCGGAGTGCGGTTGAGCGCATCGCGCAGGCCCGGGTCGGCGCCGGTGCGCAACAGGCGCTGCACGACGCGCAGCTGGCCGTGCAGTGCGGCCAGGTGCAGCGGACCGAAGCCGCGCGGATCCTGCACGTCCAGCGAGACTTCCTCGGCCAGCAGGCGCTCCAGCGCCGCCAGCACCACGTCCTCGTCACAGGCGGTGCCGGGCTCGGCGCGCGCGCCCAGCAGCAGCAGCAGCGGGGTCACCGCGCCCACCGCGATCTGCTCGGGTTCAGCGCCGGCCAGCAGCAGGGTGTCGAACAGCGCCACCAGCCGCGGTTTGTCGCGAGCGACGAAACCGAACAGCGCCGCGCAGTGCAGCGGGGTCAGGCCCTGGGCGTCGCTGGCGTGGACGTTGGCACCTGCGTTGAGCAGGCGCGCGGCGATATCGGGCAGGCCCAGCGCCGCAGCCAGCATCAGCACGGTCACCCCACCAGGCAGGCGCTGTTCAATCTGCGCATCCGCCTGCAGCAGGTCGTCGACGATATCGACGTGGCGCATGCTCACCGCCGCCGACAGCGGCGTGGCCCCGGTATTGGCCGCATGCTGCGGATCGGCGCCGCGCCGGAGCAGGAGTCCCGCGGTGGCGCGGTGACCACCGCCGGCGGCGCGCAGCAGCCCGCTGCAGCCCTGCGCGTCCACCGCGTCCACGGCGAAGCCCAGGTCCAGCAG
>JAJAZJ010000292.1 GCA_026785795.1 Pseudoxanthomonas sp. | reverse complement strand
GGCCTGATCCTGCTGACCAGCAACGGCGACATCGTCAACGAGATCCTGCGCGCCGAGAACAGCAAGGAAAAGGAGTATCGGGTCGGGGTCAACAAAGACGTCACCGCCGAGTTCCTGCGCGGCATGGCGCGCGGCGGCCCCCCGCGACGGGGGCGATCTCCGCCTGGGGCCGGCCGGCGGGGGCCTCACCTCAACGCGCCGCCCCTCCGGGGCCGCCTGCTACCGCTCGGCGTGCTGCGACAGCAGTCGGCGCAGTATGGCATCGGTGGAGTTTCGCCATTGGCGGCGCTCCAGCCGGCCGATCTCGAACTTACAGGTTTTCGGATAGTTGAATTGCAGCGGTCTTCCGCAAATGCGCTGCACTTGATGCTTGATGCTGCCCTAGGGCGCCTGTTCCGCTTCCACGAACACCCTGCGGACCACGCTGCGCGCAGCATCCAGCGAAAAATGACGGGCCACGTTGTCCCGCCCATGTTGCGCCAGCTGCTGCCACAGCGCTTCATCCTGGTACAGCCGCACCACCGCGTCGGCAAACGCCTGCGCATCGTCGGCGACCAGCACGTCCACCCCATCCACCAGATGCATTCCCTCGACCGCACTGGCGGTGGCCACCACCGGCTGGCCGTGGGCCATGCTCAGGTTGATCTTGCCCTTGACCCCGGCACCGAAACGCAGCGGCGCCACCGCGATGCGCATGCCGTGCATGGCCGGCAGCAGGTCCGGTACGTGGCCGTGCACCACCACGCCCGGATGCCGCGCCAGCGCGGTTATCGCAGGCGGCGGCGCGGCGCCGATGCAGTGGAAGCCAACCGTGGGCAGGCGTTCGCGTACCAGTGGTAATACCTGCTCGACGAACCACTGCACCGCGTCCGCGTTCGGCGGATGCAGGAAGCCGCCCACGAACACCAGGTCGTGGCGCTGCGCGAACGGCAGTCCCGGGCCGGCCACATCGTGCAGGTTGGACAGCACCTCCACCCGCGCGCCGGGCGCATCGCGCGCCAGCAGCTCGCGCTCGGCTTCGCTGACCACCAGGGTCAGGTCGCTGGCCTGGATTGTCGCCAGCTCCGCGTGCCGCGTGCGCACCGCCGCGTGGCGCATCGATGCGCTGTCGGCCAGCTCCGCGGCGCGCGACTCGCGCAGGTAGTGCAGGTCCACGGTGTCCAGCACCATGCGCGTCTGCGGCGCATGCTGGCGCAGCAGCGGCAACATGCGCTGCGCCAGTTCATGCCGGCAGGCCATGGCCACGGCGAAGCGCGGCCCGTGCGTGGCCAGCCACGCCGCCGGGCGCGCGGCGGCGCCTCCGCTCCACACCTCCACGCCCATCCGGCGCAGGTCGGCCAGGCTGCTCGAAGGCGCGGCATGTTCGGCGGCCAGCACGACCACGTGCGCACCTTCCTGCTGCAGCAGGCGGATCAGGTTGACCAGGCGCAGCGAGGCCGAATCGCGATCCGGCTGCGGCAGCGCCTCATCCACGATCAACACCTGGCGCTGGCCTGCGTGCAGCAGCGCCGGCGTGGGCGTACTGCCGGCAGCGGGCTGGCGGGTCAATGCATCGCGCCACTTCTGCGCGAAGATCGCGCGGTTGCGCACCTGGTAGGCCTTGGCACCGCTGTCGAGGTCGGTGCCGGCGCTGACGCCTTCCAGATGCACCACCCGCGAGAGTGGCTGGTACAGCACGCGCTTGCCGCGGGCGCGAACGCTGAAGGCCAGGTCGGTGTCTTCGTAGTATGCCGGCGCATAGCGCGGGTCGAAGCCACCGATGTCGTTGAACAGCGCGCGCCGGATGGCCAGCGCGGCACCGGAACAGTAGTCGGCGTCACGCAGGCTGGCGCAGCGCGGGTCGTGCGGCGATTCGAAACGACCGTAGTTGTGCGCACTGCCGTCGTCGAACACCACCGCGCCGGCCTCCTGCAGTGCGCCGTCCGGGTACAGCAGCTGCGCGCCCACCAGGCCTGCGTCCGGGTGGGCGTCAAAGGTCTGCAGCAGCGCATCCAGCCAGCCCGGCTGCGGCACGGTGTCGTTGTTGAGGAACACCAGGAACTCCCCGCGCGCCTGCGCCGCACCGTCGCTGCAGGCGGCGATAAAGCCGCCGTTGCGCGCGCGCCGGATGAAGTGCAGGCCGTTGACCTGCGCCAGCCACTCGGCGGTCTGGTCGCTGGAGCCGTCGTCCACCACCACGATCTCGCACGCGGCCGCGGGCGGATGCGCGGCCAGCGCGCGCAGGCAGCCCAGCGTATGCGCGGCGTGGTTGTACACCGGAATGACGATGCTGGCGCGCGGGGCAGGGCTGTCAGGCACCGCAAAGGGTGCGAACGGCGCGTCGGCCGGCGCATACAGGCCGGCATCCACGCGCGACGACGCGCCCGCCAGCTGGCGCCGCACCCGCTGCCAGGTCGCGTGCCAGCCGCGGCTGCGCAGGCTGGCCAGGCCGCGCCGGCACAGGCCCAGCGCGCGTTGCCATTGGTAGCGCAGATCGGCCAGCGCGCTCGACATGCCGTTGGAACTCCCGCTGAGTGGCGATAGGCGTGGCCCGGTCGCAGCGTGGCGCGCTGCGCTAGACTCGCCGCAGTCCACATTGTCTCATCCCCGTGCCGCGCTACGACTACGACCATCCAGACGACAACGAAGACGATCACGGCGCGCCGCCCTGGCGCCAGCGCCTGATCACCTGGTCATTGGCCGCGGTGGCGCTGGGACTGGGCTTCCTGATCCCCTATGTGCTGTATCTCAACCACGAAGTCAGCGCGCGCTTTGGCGGCCTGCAGTGGCAGCTGCCCACGCGCGTCTACGCCAGGCCGCTGCAGCTTGCGCCGGGCCTGGCGATGGACGCGAAGACCCTGAAGACCGAACTCGACGCTGCGTCCTACCGCGATGACGGCAGCGGCAGCGTGCCCGGCACGTATGCGCGCGACGGCGGCCGCTTCACCATTTCCAACCGCGGTTTCGTCGACGTGGACGGTCGGGTCGCGCCGCGCGTCGTGCAGGTCAGCCTGGCCGACGGCCGCGTGGCCAGCGTGCGCGAACCGGCCCGCAAGCAGGCGCTCAAGGGCGCGCGCCTGGATCCGGCGCGCATCGCCACGCTGTATGGGCAGAAACAGGAAGAGCGCCGCCTGGTGCAGCTGGAGGAAGTGCCCGAGCTGCTGGTGACCGGGCTGCAGGCGGTGGAAGATCGCGACTTCAGCCGCCACCACGGCATCGACCTCAGCGGCATGGTACGGGCGCTTTGGGTCGCACTGCGCTCCGGCGGCGAGACCCGCCAGGGCGCCAGCACCCTGACCCAGCAGCTGGCCCGCAGCGGCATGCTCGGCATTGGCCGCGAGCAGACCCTGACCCGCAAGTTCAACGAAATCCTGTATGCGCTGATCCTGGAGGCCAGGTACGACAAGCGCACCCTGCTTGAAGCGTATTTGAACCAGGTGTACATGGGCCAGCGCGGCAGCCAGGCCATCCACGGCGTGGCCGCGGCTTCGGAATTCTGGTTCGGGCGCGAACTCAGTTCGCTGACCACCGAGCAGATCGCGCTGCTGATCGGCATCGTCAAGGGGCCGTCCTACTACGACCCGCGGCGCAATCCGGAGCGCGCGCTGGATCGCCGCAACCTGGCCCTGGCCAAGCTGCATGAAACCGGGCTGATCGACGCGGCCGAGTTCAAGCGCGCAACGGCCGCGCCGCTGGGCGTGGCCAAGTCGCCGGGCATGGTCGCGGCCAACCGCTTCCCCGCCTACATCGACCTGGTGCGCCGCCAGCTGGGGCGCGACTACCCGGAGGGCGCGCTGCTGGGCGCGGGCCTCACCGTGCACACCGGCATGTCGCCTTCGGCGCAGGCCTATGCCGAGGGCGCGGTGACCCGCGCGCTGAAGGCGCTGCAAACCGGCAAGCGTCCGCCGCTGCAGGCCGGGCTGGTGCTGACCGACGTGCACGATGGCGACGTGCTGGCGGTGGTCGGTAGCGGCAAGGTGTCGCAGCCGGGCTTCAACCGCGCGGTGGAGGCGCAGCGGCCGGTGGGCTCGCTGCTGAAGCCGTTCGTATACCTGCTGGCGCTGGCCCAGCCGGACAAATATTCGTTGGCAAGTTATGTCGACGACTCGCCGGTCACCGTGCCGTTGGGCAAGGGCCGCAGCTGGACGCCCGGCAATTCGGACAACCGCAGCCATGGCTCGGTGCGGCTGGTGGATGCGCTGGCGCGTTCCTACAACCAGGCCACGGTGCGTCTTGGCATGCAGGTGCAGCCGGCCAGGCTGGCGGACCTGCTGCAGGTGCTGGCCGGGATCAAGGCCGATCCGAATCCGTCACTGATCCTCGGCGCCGCCGACCAAAGCCCTTACGCCATGGCCCAGCTGTACCAGTTCCTGGCCTCCGGCGGCGAGATCCAGCCGCTGCACGCGGTGCGCGGGGTGCTGGACCCGAAAGGCAAGCTGCTCAAGCGCTACGACAAGACTCCGGCGCCGGCGCTGGAAGGCGACTCCATCGCCGCCAACCTGATCAACGTGGCCCTGCAGCAGGTGGTCAGCAGCGGCACCGGGCGCCAGCTGCTCGGCGACGGCCTGGGCAAGCTGCAGTCCGCGGGCAAGACCGGCACCAGCAACGACGGCCGCGACAGCTGGTACGCCGGCTACACCGGCGATCACCTGGCGGTGGTGTGGATGGGCAACGACCAGAACCAGCAGACCGGCCTGTACGGGGCCACCGGCGCTATGCGCGTGTGGTCCGGCATTTTCTCGCGCCTGCCCAGCGCGCCGCTGAAAGTCGCGGGCAAGGGCCTGGACTGGCAGTGGATCGCGGGCGGCAACAGCACCGACCCGGGCTGCCCCGGTGCGCGCCAGCTGCCGTTCGTGGCCGGCTATGCGCCGGACTACCGCGCGTGCGTGATCGTGCCGGTGGCCGAGGAGGCCGAAGCCACGGCCGATGGGTCCAACGGCGGCTGGCGCAGCTGGTTCGGCCTGGACGGCAAGCGCGATGAGCCCGCGCCTGCGGCTGCGTCTGAGCCTGCGCCTGAGCCGGTCGACACCGCACCGGCGCCAACGCCTTGAGCTTGCTCCGGCGTTTGCCGGCGCTGGGCCTGCTGCTGAGTGCGGGTACGCTGGGCGCGTGCAGCCTATGGCCAACCGTGCCGGCCACGCCCGCGGTGGCGGAGGTCGCGCCGCAGTCGCGGCTCGCCGCCATCGCCGCTGCCGCGGGCGCCGATGATCGCGAACTCGCGGTGCAGCCGCTGCGCGATCCGCAGGTGGAGGACCTGCGCCGGGCCGCAGCGCGCGCGCTGGCTGCGGGCGATACCGCAGAGGCTGCTGCGGCGCTGAACTACGCGCTGCTGATCGTGGCCGATGATCCGGCGCTGCTGCAGGAGCGTGCGGAGGTCGCCCTGCTGCAGCGTGAGTACGCTCGCGCCGAGACCCTTGCCCAGCGCGCTTACGGCGCAGGCGCACGGGTGGGCCCGCTGTGCCGCCGCCACTGGGCGACGATCGAACAGGCCAGGCTGGCCCTGGGCCAGGCGGAAACCGCGGCCGACGCGCGCGCACGGATCGATACCTGCACCGTGCCCGGCATCCAGCGCATGTGAGTCGGAACACGCACGCCAGCTTCTGTGGGCGTCTGGCATAGCAGCGAGCAGGCGGTTAGGCGCCCCTTCCCCCGTTCACGGGGGAAAGCCGGGATGGGGGCGGCGGCCGAAGCGATTAAACTGGCAGCGGGATCAGTATTTCCGGTGATCCGATCCAGATGCGCCAGTCACGCGGCGCAGGGTCCTTACCAGTCCCAACGGATTCCGGCTTGCCCCCACCCCAACCCTCCCCCGTAAACGGGGCAGGGGCTTTATCCTCAGGATCGCTTCCCGACCCATGTCCGCCCTTGCCCAGGCCAGCCGCGACGCGCTCAGCGAAGGCGGTGCGCTCGACAGCCAGCTCGACCACTTCGTCCCGCGCGAGGCGCAGCAGCGCCTTTCCAGTGCGATTGCCGAAGCGTTCGAGGGCCGCGAGGTGCTGCTGGCCGAAGCCGGCACCGGCACCGGCAAGACCTTTGCCTACCTGGTGCCGGCGCTGCTGTCCGGGCTGAAGACCATCATCTCCACCGGCACGCGTGCGCTGCAGGACCAGCTCTACCACCGCGACCTGCCGCGGGTGCGCGATGCGCTGGGCACGGGCCTGAAGTCCGCGCTGCTGAAAGGGCGCGCCAACTATCTGTGCAGGTACCGGCTGGAGCAGGCCAAGGGCGAGCCGAAGCTGATGAAGGGCGTGTTCACCACGCGCGAGCAGATTTCGCAGTTCCAGCGCATCGTGTCGTGGGGCGGACGCACCCAGTTCGGCGATATCGCCGAACTCGACGCCTTGCCCGATGATTCGCCGCTGTTGCCCATGGTCACCTCCACCAACGACAACTGCCTGGGCAGCAACTGTCCGTTCTGGGGCGACTGTTTCGTGGTCCAGGCGCGACAGCGCGCGCAGTCGGCCGACATCGTGGTGGTCAACCACCACCTGCTGCTGGCCGACCTGGCGCTGAAGCAGGAGGGCTTCGGCGAAATACTGCCCGGCGCGCAGGCCTTCGTGATCGACGAGGCCCACCAGCTGCCTGAGCTGGCGGCCAACTTCTTCGGCGAAAGCATCGGCATGCGCCAGCTGCAGGAGCTGGCCCGCGACTGCCTGGCCGAGTGCAAGGACATTGCCGGCGCGCTGGCCGCGCTGCAGGTGCCGGTACGCGCGCTGGAACAATCGCTGCGCGAACTGCGCGCGGCGATGGAAGGCCTGCCCAACCGCGGCACGCGCCAGCGCGCGCTGGCCAACCCGGAAGTGCACGCGGGTTTCGACGCGCTGAACGACTCGCTGGCGCACCTGATCGAAGCCCTGGTCGCCATGGCCGACGCCTCACTCGGCCTGGACGCCTGCGCGGCACGCGCGAAGGACGCGGCTGTGGGGTGGGCGAGGTGGGTGGGGGAAGAGCCGGGAGTGGGGATTGGGGATTCGGGATTCGCAAAAGCGGGCATCTCGTTGGAGTCGCACGAGCCCCTCGCTCCACCGAATCCCGAATCCCGAATCCCGAATCCCGCCCCAACCGACGTCCTCTGGTACGAACTCACCGCGCGCGGGTTCCGCTGCCAGCGCACGCCGCTGGATGTGTCTGGCCCGCTGCGCGAGCACCGCGAGCGTTCGCATGCGGCGTGGGTGTTCACCTCGGCCACGCTGGCGGTCAGCGGCAGCTTTGAGCACATCGCGCAGCGGCTGGGGCTGGCCGATCCGCCCACCCTGCTGCAGCCCAGTCCGTTCGACTGGCCGCGGCAGGCGCTGTGCTACCTGCCGCAGAACCTGCCCGAACCCAACACGCGCGGCTTTGGCACGGCGCTGATCGCCGCGCTGTACCCGGTGCTGCAGGCTTCCGGCGGCCGCGCCTTCCTGCTGTTTGCTTCGCACCGCGCGCTGCGCGAGGCGGCCGAAACCCTGCGCGATGCGCCGTGGCCGCTGTTCGTGCAGGGCGAGGCGCCGCGCGCCACCCCGCTGGAAAAATTCCGCGCCTCCGGCAACGGCGTGCTGCTGGGCGCAGCCAGTTTCCGCGAGGGCGTGGACGTAGTGGGCGAAGCGCTGAGCGTGGTGGTGATCGACAAGCTGCCGTTCGCCGCACCGGACGATCCCGTGTTCGAGGCGCGCCTGGAAGCGATCCGCCGCGACGGCGGCAATCCATTTCGCGACGAGCAGCTGCCGCAGGCGGTGATCGCGCTCAAGCAGGGCGTGGGCCGCCTGATCCGCAGCGAGACTGACCGCGGCGTGCTGGTGCTGTGCGATCCGCGCCTGACCGGCAAGCCGTACGGCAGGATCTTCCTGGATTCGCTGCCGCCGTTCGCGCGCACCCGCGAGGTGGCCGACGTGGAGCGTTTCTTTGGCGTCGAACCTACCGCCGCGCCCGACGCGCCGGACACGGAACAGGACTGGTATGAAGCTGCTCGCTTTTGAAACCGCCACCGAGGCCTGCTCGGTCGCGCTGTATCTGGACGGCGAGGTGATTGAACGCCATGAGATCGCGCCGCGCCTGCATGCGGAGTACGCACTGCCGTGGGCCGAGCAGTTGCTGGCTGACGCGGGGATCAAACGCGCGCAGCTCGACGCCATCGCCATCAGCCGCGGCCCCGGTGCCTTCACCGGCGTGCGCCTGGCCATCGCCCTCGCCCAGGGCATCGCGCTGGCTCTGGACCGGCCGGTGCTGGCGGTGTCAACGCTGCAGGTCATCGCCACGCAGGCGGCAGGCCCGCGCATCTTGGCCGCCATCGATGCGCGCATGGGCGAGGTCTACGTGGGCGCATTCCGGCGCGAGGGCGATGCGC
>JAJAZJ010000291.1 GCA_026785795.1 Pseudoxanthomonas sp. | reverse complement strand
CTGGTGAACTGGGCGGCTACAGGTTCAATGATTCGGGCCTGCTGCAGCAGGCCCTGACCCACCGCAGCGCCGGCGTTCCGCACAACGAGCGCCTGGAGTTCCTGGGCGACAGCATCGTCAACCTGCTGATCGCCGAGCTGTTGTTCCAGCGCTGGCCCAAGGCCGACGAGGGCGCACTGACCCGCGCCCGTGCCGAACTGGTGCGCGAAGCCTCGCTGGCCCTGATCGCGCGCCACCTCGACCTTGGCCCGCGGTTGATCCTGGGGCCGGGCGAAATGAAGTCGGGCGGGCACCGCCGTGATTCGATCCTCGCCGATGCGCTGGAGGCCGTGGTGGCCGCCATCTACCTGGACTGTGGTTTCGTTGCCTGCCGCGACGCGGTGCTGCCGTGGTTCGAGGAATCCCTGGCGGCCCTGCCGGTGGGCAAGCCCGGCAAGGACCCCAAGACCCGCCTGCAGGAATGGCTGCAGGGTCGCCAGCGTCCGCTGCCAAGCTATGAGCTGGTGCTGGAAAGCGGCGACGACCATGCCAAGCTGTTCCGCGTCAGTTGCACCATCCTCGACCCAACGCTGTACGCGGAAGGCGAGGGCAGTTCCCGCCGCAATGCCGAGCAGGCCGCGGCCGCGGCGCTGATAGATAAACTGGAACTTTCCAAGTGAGTGCAGACACACATCGCAGCGGCAGCGTGGCCGTCATCGGTCGCCCCAACGTGGGCAAGTCCACGCTGACCAACGCATTGGTCGGGGCCAAGGTCAGCATCGTGTCGAATCGGCCGCAGACCACGCGCCATCGCCTGCTGGGCATCGCCACCTTCCCGGAAGGCCAGGTCGCGCTGGTGGACACCCCGGGGCTGCACAAGCAGGAAGGCAAGTTCTCGGCCTCGGCGATGAGCAAGGTGATGAACCGGGCCGCACGCGGCGCCGTCGAGGACGTGGATGCCGCGCTGCTGGTGATCGAGGCCGGGCGCTGGGATGAGGCGGATACGCTGGCCTATAGCGTACTCAAGGACAGCGGCATCCCGGTCATGCTGGTGGTCAACAAGGTCGACCAGGTCAAGCTGAAGGCCGAACTGCTGCCGTTCCTGGCCCGGATTACCGAAGACCGCAGCTTCTCAAGCGTGCACCTGGTTTCCGCCTCCAAGCGCAACGGCCTGGAGCAGCTGGTGCGCGACATGCTGGCCCTGCTGCCGCTGGCGCCGCCGATGTTCGGCGAGGACGAAATCACCGACCGCAGCCAGCGCTTCATGGCCGGCGAACTGCTGCGTGAGCAGCTGATGCGCCTGCTGGGCAACGAGCTGCCCTACGCCACCACGGTGGAGATTGAGCGTTTTGCAGAGGAAGACGGGCTGCTGCGCATAGGCGCGGTCATCTGGGTGGAGCGCGAAAGCCAGAAGGCCATCGTCATTGGCAAGGGTGGCGCGCGGCTAAAGGATATCGGCAGCAAGGCGCGCCTGCAGATGGAGCGCATGTTCGACAACAAGGTGTTTCTGGAAACCTGGGTCAGGGTTCGCGAGGGCTGGTCGGGGGATGCGGTAGCGCTCAAGGCATTCGGCTACAACGAGTGAAGCTCAAACCGCGCATCGCATAGACCAGGTCATGGGCAAGGATGCCCATGACCTTTCGTCCATCAGACTGCAGGGCAGCCGCTACCGCCACGGCAGCGCGTGATCGTGCCGGTCATCGGGTCGACGTGAAGTTCAAGGCGGCGACTGTCTTCTGGCCGCACCTCCACTTCCCACTCGCGGTCATCGAAGTCGATCTCGTGGATATTGCCTAGGTTCTGCCGCTCCAGCGAAGCCACGATCACCGATAGCGGCTTTGCATCGGGCGGCGGCTGCGAATCGAATGAGGCTTCGCGCTCGCGTTTCAATTTCCTGCCTGTCGCCAGGTCAAGGTAGAGTTCGATGCAGGCGCCACGCTGCTGGCAGACCAGCACTTCCCAGCGGCGCCGATCGCGGTCGACACTTACCACCGTGCCTTCTTTCTCGACCGTTGCCAGAATGGCCGAAAGCAGCTTGTTGCCGGCAGCAGCGGCGGGCTCGGCGGAAAATGCAGACATGCCGGCGTCTGCCAAACTGCCGGTAGCCAGAATCACGTTTAGTATGGTCATCATGCGCGTCACAATCCCCTTCGAAGCAAAGCTGCGGGAATTCCTGCATAGGCTGCTTACAGCCGCGACATCTGCAGCATCTCACGTTTGTTTTTCGGCCGCGTTTTGCCCATGCGCATAGATAGCCAGCCTGCCTTCGTCCTGCATGCGCGCAACTGGCGCGAGACCAGCCTGCTGGTTGAAGTGCTGAGTGCTGAACACGGGCGCATCGGCCTGGTGGCGCGCGGCGTGCACGGGCCGAAGAAGCAACTGCTGCGCGCCGCACTGCAGCCGCTTCAGCACATCCGGCTGGATGCGGTGCAGGGGGGGGAATTGGCGCAGCTTGTAGCTGCCGAAGCGCTGGATGTGGCCCCGCGCCTGGCAGGCGACGCCATGCTGGCCGGGTTCTATCTCAACGAGCTGGTGCTGCGCATGACCCAGCGCGGGGACCCGCAGCCTGACCTCTATCTTGTCTACGGCGAAACCCGGTCCAGGCTCGCGCAGGACGATTCGCTGGCCTGGACCCTGCGCCGCTTCGAGCGTGACCTGCTCGGCTCGCTGGGTTCAGGCTTCGACCTGGCCGAAGACGGCGACGGCGTGGCCATGGATCCTGCCGCGCGCTACCTGCTGGACGCCGAGCATGGGCCGCGCCGGCTGCTCAGTGACCGGGGCCGCGAGGACCGCAACGCAGCGGCGATGGGCAGCGCCCTGCTGGCGTTGGCCGCGGATAGGCAGCCCGAGGCCGATGACCTGGCCAGCCTGCGCCTGGCCTTGCGCAGCGTGCTGGCCCATCATCTGGGAGGGCGCAGCCTGAAATCCTGGGACATGCTGGGTGAGCTGGGACGACTGCGGCGGCCCAAGCCCGAATCAGCCTGAAGAAAGCGTATCGCGCACGGCCTCGTTGAATGCGATCAGCTTTTCGCGATCATCTACCGTCCTGTCCAGTGCGGAGGCAGCGGCATTCAGTCGTAACGCACCGACAAAGCCACTGCTGGCCTTGAGCTGATGCAGCTCGCGCTTCGCGCCCGGTACATCCCCGGAAGCCAGGTGGGCCAGGATGGCTTGGTGCTGCCGCGGAAGTTCACCCAGGAACATCGTGCGCAGAGTCGCGGCATTCGCCTGGTTCCCGTTCAGGACGGCCAGCGCGGCCTGTTTGTCCCAGAACGGCGCTCGCCCCGAATCCTGGCATGGCGCGGCACAGGGTGTGGCGCCACCCGAGTCCATCAGCCATTGGCCCACCCGCTGCCTGAGGCTGGCCGCCGTCAGCGGCTTGACCAGGATGTCGGCGAAGCCGGCCATGCGCAGTTCCGCATGCAGCGCGGGTGAATCGTCGGCGGTGTGCGCGAGCGCCGGCGTGGTGGACGAACGCGCCCGCAGCTGCGCCAGCAGCGTGATGCCGCTGCCATCGGGCAGGTTGACGTCCAGCAGCCAGAGGTCGTGGAGGGTGGGTAGCGCCAGCGCCTGGGCCACGCTGTTCACGGGCTCCACCTCGGCGGGCATGCCTTCAAGTGCGGCTTGCATGAACCCGCGGCTGATGGGGTCATCCTCCACCAGCAACAGGCGTGGCTTGGTTCGCAGGTCGTCCGACATCGTTATGCTGCCCGCCATGCTTCGGCGCATCTTACCGCTGCTCCTGCTGGTCGTGCTGGCCCCTGCACAGGCCGGCAGCATGACAGCGCGCATCGCACAGGTGACCACCCCGGTGGCCACCTTGCGTGGGGTCACCGTTGAGCTGCAGTGGCCGGCGGGTGCGGACAGCGGCCAGCTCACCCTCAGCGCCCGGCAGGTGACCGCCGCAGACCTGGGCTATCGCTTCGACAACCTGAGCTGGCGCTGCCCGCTGCAGCGCAGTCCTGCGGACAGCGGTTGGCGCTGCGCCGGCGAGCTGCGCAGCCCCGGGAATCCGCCCATGGTCTTGACCGTTGACCTGGCCACGGCTACCACCGATGCAACGCTGTCGCGCGGCGATGCGGTGCTTGCCCTGAGCCGCAATTCGGCCAGCCCTGACCTGACCCGGCTCGATCTGACCCGGGTACCCCTGGCCTGGTCCCAGGCCTTGCTGGATACGGCCTGGCCAGCGGCGCGCCTCAACGGCGGAACGCTCAGCGGCAGGCTGTCCATAGAGACCGCCACGCAGCGGCCACTGCGCGTAACGGGGCGACTTTCCGTGTCCGGGCTGGCCCTGGATACGCAGGACGGCAGCACTGCGGCAGAGGGCGTCGGCGCGCAGTTCGATCTCGACTATCGCAGTTCGAAGGGGCTTGCCCTGCTCACCTTGGACGGCGATTTGCGCGGCGGCGAAATCCTGGCGGGCTCGGCCTACGTCGCGTTGCCGCCCACGCCCGTGGCGCTCAGCCTTGCCGCGCAGCGACAGGGCAGCAGCGGATGGAAGATCCCGCAGTTCTCTTGGGACGACGGTGACGCGCTGCGGGTGGAGGGGGCCCTCGGGTTCGGCGCTGATGCCAGCCTTCGCGAGGCGGATCTGCAGCTGGACGCGCATGACCTGGCGCCCGTCCGCGCACGCTATCTCTCAGGATGGCTTGGACTGTTTGGCCTGGGTGAGCTGCAGTTGAACGGCGCAATGCAGGCCCATCTGGTACTTGATGAGGGCGCCGTGGCCCATGCCGACGCCGAGCTTCACGATGTATCAGTGATCGACGCGCAACAGCGCTTCCGTCTGGAGGGGCTGTCCGGCAAGCCAAGCTTCTCCGCAAGCACAGCGCAGTCCAGCAGCATGAGCTGGCGACGCGGTGCGCTGCAGGGGCTGGAGTTTGGCGGCGCCTCGTTCCCGCTGCGCAGTGAAGGGGGGAACCTGGGCCTGGTCCAGGCCGTGAGCATCCCGATGCTGGGCGGGCAGCTGCGTTTCGACGGCCTCAACCTGCGACCTCCGGCCGAGGGCCGCGGGATGGAGTTCGACCTCAGCCTGACCGTGGAACAAGTGGACATTGGCCAGGTCTCCGCGGCGCTGGCGTGGCCTGCGTTCAGGGGCCGGCTGGACGGGCGCATTCCCATGGTGCGCTATGCCAATGACCGCCTGGACTTCGAGGGCACGCTGACCGCGCAGATGTTCGATGGCACCGTGATGGTGTCGGGTCTGGCCATGGAGCGCCCGTTCGGCACCGCGCCCACCCTGTCCGCCGACATCGTGCTGGATGACCTGAGCCTGCAGTCCCTGACCGAAGTGCTGGGTTTCGGGCAGATCACCGGCGCTCTGGACGGCAGCATCCGCCAGTTGCGCATGGTCGACTGGAGCCCGCAGAGCTTCGATGCAGAGTTCCACACCGATCCCGCGTGGCAGGGCAGGCAGCGCATCAGCCAGCGCGCCGTGCAGGACATCTCCAACGTCGGCGGCGGCCAGGGCGGTCTTGGCGAAAGCCTGCAGGCACAGGCGCTACAGCTGTTCGAGGACTTCGGCTACCGCAAAATAGGCATAAGCTGTCGGCTGGCGGAAGAGGTCTGCGACATGGATGGCCTCAGTTCAGCCGGCAACAGCTTTAGTATCGTGCAGGGTTCGGGTTTGCCGCACCTGAGCGTGGTGGGGTTCAACCGCCGCGTGGATTGGCCCACGCTGGTGGAACGCCTGGTGGACATCACTAAAGGCGACAGCGTTCCCGTCATTGAATAATCCAGGAGTCACCCATGATCCGTTGGTTCGGAACCTCACTTGCAGCCACCGTCTTGATGACGGCATGCGTCACCATCAACGTATATTTCCCGGCGGCAGAAGCCAAGGAGGCGGCCAAGGACTTCGTGGAGAACGTGATTGGCGACGATGCGGGCGGCACCCAGTCCACGCCGCTACCCAGTCCGGGCGGCAGCGCCTCGCTGGTTCCGTCCAGCCGTGAGTTCAACTGGCTGGCGCTGGTCGGCATCGGCACCGCCTACGCCCAGGAACGGGCCGACTTCAGCATCCAGACCCCTGCCATCGCGGCTATCCAGTCACGCATGGAGCAGCGTTTCCAAGCGCAGCTGCGGTCCGGCTTTGACGCCGGCGCGCTGGGGCTCACCAACAACGGCATGGTGGAAGTGCGCGATCCGTCCAAGCTGACGCTGAAGGACCGCGTAGCCATGACCCAGGCAGTGGCTGACGACAACCGCGACCGCAAGGCGGTGTATCGGGAAATCGCCGTGGCCAACGGGCATCCGGAATGGGAAGGCCAGATCCGCAGCACTTTCGCCCAGCAGTGGATCGCCAGCGCACGCAGCGGCTGGTGGTACCAGGACGCAGGCGGCAGCTGGAAGCAGAAGTGATTGGGGTTTCCTTCTCCCGGAGGGAGAAGGGTTGGTAGTGCGACAATAAGCACCCGCACAGCACGCAGCCGTTTCCACGTGGCTAGACCCCGCCCCCCGCGCATAGATAAAACTCCGTTTCAAGCACAGATCGTCGACCACAGCCACGATGGTCGTGGCGTAGCGCGTCGTGACGGCAAGACCGTGTTCGTCGCCGGTGCCCTGCCTGGCGAAACCGTCATGGCCGAGCTGACCTCGAAGAATCGCCATTTCGATGAAGCCCGCACCGTTGAAGTCCTGCAGGCGTCGCCCGATCGGGTGACGCCGCGCTGCCCGCACTTCGGCACCTGCAGCGGCTGCGTGCTGCAGCATCTGGCTGAAGACAAGCAGATCCTGCTCAAGCAGCGCGTGCTGCTGGAGAATCTGGAGCGTATCGGTCACGTCACCCCGCAGGTCGTGCTGCCGCCGCTGACAGGCGACAGCTGGGGCTACCGGCGCAAGGGTCGCTTCTCGGTGCGCCACGTGCACAAGAAAGGCAAGACCCTGGTCGGCTTTCGCGAAACCGATCCGCGTTTTGTCGCAGATCTACAGGTCTGCCATACGGTCATCCCGCAGATCGGGGAGCGCATCGAAGCCCTGGCTGCGCTGGTGGAAAGCCTGGACGCACGCAACGACATCCCGCAGATTGAGTTCATTGCCGGCGACGCGACGGTGGCGCTGGTCTTCCGCCACCTCACCCCGCTGCACGAGGCCGACCGCGGCAAACTGATTGAGTTCGCCGCCTTGCACGATTTCGCCATCTATCTGCAGTCCGGTGGCAGCGACAGCGTGGCACCGCTGTGGCCGCAGGCGCCTGCGCTGTCCTTCGCACTGCCGCAGTGGAATATAGAGCTCGCTTTCCGTCCCCTGGACTTCATCCAGGTCAACGCCGGGTTGAACCAGGCGATGATCGCGCGAACCTTTGAATTGCTGGATCCGCAGCCACAGGATCGCATCCTCGACCTGTTCTGCGGCCTGGGCAATTTCACCCTGCCCATGGCCCGACTGGCCGGCGAAGTGGTCGGCGTGGAGGGCGAGGCGGGCCTGGTGCTGCGCGCCCGCGAGAACGCCGAACGCAACGGCCTGGCCAACGCACATTTCCACGCCGCCGACCTGACCCAGGACCTGCAGGGCACTCCGTGGATGCGGCAGGGCTTCAACAAGCTGCTGCTCGACCCGCCGCGTTCCGGCGCCGACCAGGTACTGAGGTAACTGCCGCTCAAAAACCTGCAGCGCATCGTCTACGTCAGCTGCCATCCCGCCTCGCTGGCGCGTGACGCTGGCTTCCTGGTCCATGAGCGCGGCTACACGCTGAAGTCTGCCGGGGTGATGGATATGTTCCCGCACACCGGGCACGTGGAAAGCATCGCCCTGTTTGAAAGCAGATAGTCGCTGGGCTGTGTTTGAATCATTCTCCACGACCCGCACATACCGGCACCCAACCAGGATCCATCCATGGGCATAGAAATCGAGCGCAAGTTCCTGGTTACGGACGAATCATGGCGTGCAGCGGCCTATGAGATGGTGCCCATGGTCCAGGGCTACCTCAATGACCTGGCCATGGTCGAAGGCGGTGCGCAGCGTGCATCGGTCAGGATCAGGATCGAAGGCGAGCGGGCGTTCCTGAACCTGAAATCCCGTGAGCGCGGGCATACCCGGCAGGAGTTCGATTATCCGGTGCCACTGGACGAGGCCCGGGCGCTGCTGCAG
>JAJAZJ010000290.1 GCA_026785795.1 Pseudoxanthomonas sp. | reverse complement strand
TGTCGCTGAGTGCGCCGGTGACCCGGCAGAGTTGGCGGCTTAGCGGTGACCTGCAATCGCAGGCAGGCTTGCTGGAAGGTCTGGAGGGCGGACCCCGTCAGGCCGAGGATGCCGAGGCCCTGTTGCGCGAGGCGACCGGCTGGGACATTCCGGTCAACGCGCTGGCCCGATGGGTGGTCGGCCTGCCGGCAGAGGCGTTGCCGCTGGAGGTGGAGGCCTATGCCGCGAAAGGGCGGTTGCTGCAGTTGGGCCAGGCAGGCTGGCGCATCGACTATCCGCTGTGGTTCGACGCGGACCCCAGCCAGCCGGCACTGCCGCGCAGGATCGACGCCCGCCGCGATGGCGCTTCGGTGCGGCTGATCATCGACCGCTGGGGGTTCCCGTCGCCATGAACTGGGAGGGCAGCGAAGCCGGTTGGACCGCCTGGCCGGCCCCGGCCAAGCTGAACCTGTTCCTGCAGATCACCGGCCGGCGCGCGGATGGCTACCACCAGCTGCAGAGCGTATTCCGCCTGTTGGACTGGGGCGACACGGTGCACCTGCGGGTCAGGGACGATGCCCGTATCTGCCGTCATGGAGCGTCGGTGGCGGGGCTGGGTGAAGCCGACGACATTGTAATAAAGGCGGCAAAACTTCTTCAATCATCGTCCAAAATCTGCAAAGGTGCGGACATTCGCGTCGAAAAGCGCATTCCGGTGGGTGGCGGCTTTGGCGGGGGCTCATCCAATGCTGCCACCGTGCTGCTGGTCCTGGACCGGCTGTGGGGGCTGCAGCGCGGCGTGGAGCGCCTGGCCCATCTGGGGCTGCAGCTGGGGGCGGACGTGCCGGTTTTTGTGCGCGGCAGCAGCGCCTGGGCCGAGGGGGTGGGCGAGGTCCTCACTCCGCTGGTCCTGCCGCCGGCCTGGTATGTGCTGGCCGATCCAGGAGTCCATGTGCCCACCGCCGCTTTGTTCCAAGCCCCTGATTTGACGCGCAATGCTGCACCCGCGAAAATAGCCGACTTCGTTTCGGGAAATGTGCTCGGCAATGCGTTCGAGCCGGTGCTGCGTCGCCGTGAACCTGCCGTGGAGGCGGTGTTCGCGGCGTTGTCGTGGATCGGCACGCCACGCCTTACCGGCTCCGGCGGCGGCTGCTTCGTCGAGTTCACTGATCGCGCCTTTGCCGAGGCCGCGCTCGCGGAGTTGCCTTCCGGCCTGCGCGCTTGGTCGGCGGCGGGCGTGGATGGCTCGCCGCTGCACGCTGAACTGGCGAAGGGTTCTTCCACACTGGGGCGTCGCCAAGAGGCCTAAGGCACCGGGTTTTGATCCCGGCATTTCGTAGGTTCGAATCCTACCGCCCCAGCCAACTTGTCGAGAATGGAGAATCGGGAATAGGGAATCGTCAATCGGCCAGTTCTGACGATTCCCCATTCCCCATTCCCTATTCCCGACTCCCACCAACCGGATCCGACCCCATGCAAGACGACCGCAATCTCCTGGTCTTTTCCGGTAACGCCAACCAGCCGTTGGCGGCCAGCATCTGTCGCGAGCTGGGCATCCGCCAGGGCAAGGCCATGGTGACGCGCTTCTCCGACGGCGAAGTGCAGGTGGAAATCGAGGAGAACGTGCGCCGGCAGGAGGTGTTCGTGATCCAGTCCACCTGCGCGCCCAGCGCCGAAAACCTGGTGGAGCTGCTGGTGCTGATCGACGCGCTGAAGCGCGCCTCGGCCACCAGCGTCACCGCGGTGGTGCCGTACTTCGGCTATGCACGCCAGGATCGTCGTCCGCGCTCGTCGCGCGTTCCGATCACGGCCAAGGTGGCGGCGAAGATGTTCTCCGCGGTTGACGCCGACCGGGTGTTGACGGTGGACCTGCACGCCGACCAGATCCAGGGTTTCTTCGACATGCCGGTCGACAACGTGTACGCATCACCGCTGCTGCTGGCCGACATCTGGCGCGCCTACGGCACCGAAAACCTGATCGTAGTATCCCCGGACGTCGGCGGCGTGGTGCGCGCGCGGGCCATGGCCAAGCGCCTGGACGACGCCGACCTGGCCATCATCGACAAACGTCGTCCGCGCGCCAACGTGTCCACGGTGATGAATATCATCGGCGACGTGCGCGGCAAGACCTGCGTGCTGGTGGACGACATCGTGGACACGGCCGGGACCCTGTGCGCCGCCGCCGCCGCGCTCAAGGCGCAGGGCGCGCTGAAAGTGGCCGCGTACTGCACCCACCCCGTGCTGTCCGGGCCTGCGCTGGACAACATCAATGGCTCCGAGCTGGATGAACTGGTGGTCACCGACACCATCCCGCTGTCCGCGCAGGCGCGCGCCTGCGGCAAGATCCGCCAGCTCAGCGTGGCCGAGCTGTTGGCCGAAACCATTCGCCGTATTGCTTTCGGCGAGTCGGTCAGCTCGCTTTATGTGGATTGAGGCGGGGATTAGGGATTGGGGATTGGAGATTAGGAAGGGAATGGGGAATGGGGAATTGACGGCGCATCGCGCTGGTTCGATTTCCGATTCCCGATTCCCGATTCCCGGGAACGAACGGCTCTCCTGGTCGCGAGGGAGTCAACACAACCGTCGCGAGGCGGTTCATTCAACTGAAGGTAGTAGATAAAAATGGCAACCACACATGAAATCAAGGTACAGCGCCGCGAAGACGAGGGTAAGGGTGCGAGCCGCCGCCTGCGTCACGCCGGCACCGTGCCGGCCATCGTTTACGGTGGCGAACTGAAGCCGGTCAGCATCCAGCTGAACCACAACGAGGTCTGGCTCGCCAGCCAGAACGACTGGTTCTATGCGTCGATCCTGGACCTCAGCCTGGGCGGCGACGTGCAGAGGGTGCTGCTGCGTGACATGCAGCGCCATCCGTTCAAGCAGCAGATCATGCACATGGACTTCCAGCGCGTGAACGAGAACGAAACCCTGCGCGTTGCAGTGCCGCTGCGTTTCCTCAACGAAGACAAGTCGCCAGCCGGCAAGGCCGCCGAAGTCGTGGTCACCCACGAGCTGAACGAAGTCGAGATCAGCTGCCTGCCGAAGGACCTGCCGGAGTTCATCGAGATCGACCTGGGCGCCTTGGAAGTGGGCGTTGTGCTGCACCTGTCGGACCTGAAGCTGCCGAGCGGCGTCGAAATCCCCGAGCTCAAACTGGGCAAGGAACACGACGTGGCGGTGGTCATCGCCAAGTACGGCCAGGAAGAGGCAGAGGAAGCCGGCGAAGCCGCTGCAGCAGCCGAAGTGCCGGCCGCCAAGGTCGCCAAGAAGGAAGAGCCGAAGAAGTAATCGCACCTGGCTGCGTTCGCACTGGCGGGCGCAGCCGCGATTTCTTTCCATGGCAGGCTTGCGTCTCATCGTCGGGCTGGGCAACCCCGGTCCGGAACACGCACGGACCCGGCACAACGCCGGGTTCCGTTTCGTCGACAGGCTTGCCGACCGGGAAGGCGTGCGCTTTGGCCTGGAAAGCAAGCTGTATGGTGAAACCGCAAAGGTCCACGTGGGCGGTGAGCCGGTGTGGCTGTTGAAGCCCTCCACCTACATGAACCTCAGCGGCAAGTCGGTCACCGCCGCGCTGCGTTACTGGAAGATCGCACCGGAAGAAGCCCTGCTGGCCCACGACGAGCTGGACCTGCCGCCCGGAACGGCGCGGATCAAGTTCGATGGTGGCCACGGTGGCCAGAACGGGCTGCGCGACACCATGCAGCTGCTGGGCCACGGCCAGTTCCACCGCCTGCGCATCGGCATCGGCCACCCGGGCCACAAGGACAAGGTGACCGGCTGGGTGCTGGGCAAGCCGGGCAAGGACGATGAAATCGAGATAGGTCGCGCGATCGATGACGCGATCGAGGTACTTCCACTCGCCGTGGCGGGCAACTTCATGGATGCGATGACGCGGCTGCACACGCAGCGGGAATAGGGAATGGGGAATCGGGAATGGGAAGCGAGCCTGCTTTCCCGATTCCCGATTCCCGATTCTCCATTCACGGATACACCCATGGGCATCAAATGCGGCATCGTCGGTTTGCCCAATGTCGGCAAATCGACCCTCTTCAATGCGCTGACCAAGGCGGGTATCGCCGCGGCCAATTTTCCTTTCTGCACCATCGAGCCGAACGTGGGCGTGGTACCGGTGCCGGACCCGCGCCTCAACCAGCTGGCCGCGATCGTGAAGCCGCAGAAGGTGCTGCCGACGGCGGTTGAGTTCGTGGACATTGCCGGCCTGGTGGCTGGCGCGGCCAGCGGCGAGGGCCTGGGCAACAAATTCCTGGCCCACATCCGTGAAGTCGATGCGATCACCCACGTGGTGCGCTGCTTCGAGAATGACGACATCATCCACGTCAACAACCGGGTCGATCCGCTGTCGGATATCGACACCATCGACACCGAGCTGGCCCTGGCCGACCTGGACAGCGTGGAAAAGGCGCTGAACCGTGCCGAACGCTCGGCCAAGCAGGGCGAGAAGGAAGCAATCGCGCGCAGGCCGGTGCTCGCCAAGCTGCAGGCCGCGCTCAACGACGGCAAGCCCGGCCGCAGCGCCGGGCTGGACGAGGAGGAGCTGGCGCTGGTGCGCGACATGTTCCTGCTGACCCTGAAACCGGTGCTGTACATCGCCAACGTGCTGGAAGACGGCTTCCACAACAACCCGCACCTGGATGCAGTGCGCGCGCGCGCAGCGGCTGAAGGTGCCGCAGTGGTGCCGGTGTCGGCCGCGATCGAAGAGGAGCTGTCGCAGATGGACGACGCGGACCGCGATACCTTCCTGACCGACATGGGCCTGGACGAGCCGGGGCTGAACCGGGTAATCCGCGCAGCTTATGAGCTGCTGGGGCTGCAGACCTATTTCACCGCGGGGGTGAAGGAAGTCCGCGCCTGGACGGTCAAGGCCGGTTCCACCGCGCCGCAGGCCGCCGGCGTGATCCACACCGATTTCGAGAAAGGCTTCATCCGCGCCGAAACCATCTCCTTTGCCGATTTCATCCAGTACAAGGGCGAGGCCGGGGCCAAGGAAGCCGGCCGCCTGCGCCTGGAAGGCAAGGAGTACCGGGTGCAGGAAGGTGACGTGCTGCACTTCCGGTTCAATGTCTAAACCCACCCTTGGAGCACCGCAAACATGAGAACCCGGTTCGCAGTCGTCCTGCTTTTGCTGATGGCCGCGCCTGCGGCGATGGCGGTCCAGCCGGTGCTGGTCATCCACGGCGGAGCCGGCGTGGTGCGCAGCAGCTTGACCCCCACCGAGGAGGCTGCGGCGCGCGCGGCCCTGGTACGGGCGCTGGAGGCCGGGCACCGGGAGCTGGCCGCCGGGCGCCCCGCCCTGGACGCAGTGACTGCCGCCATCACCGTGCTGGAGGATGACCCCCATTTCAACGCCGGCAAGGGCGCCGTGTTCACCCACGAAGGCAAGAACGAGCTCGATGCCGCGGTCATGGACGGGGTCACGCGCAGGGCCGGTTCGGTGGCCGGCGTGCAGCGCGTCAGGAATCCGGCCCTGCTGGCGCGGACGGTCATGGAAAAGTCCGGGCACGTGATGATGGTAGGGGCCGGAGCCGAGGCGTTCGCCCGTGAACAGGGCGTGGAATTGGTGGATCCGGCCTATTTCCGCACCGAAAAGCGCTGGCAGCAGCTGCAGAAGGCGCTGCGGGAAGAGGCTGCCGGCCAGGCCCACACCGACCTGGAAACCGCGAAGCATTTCGGCACCGTCGGCGCGGTGGCGCTGGACCAGAAGGGCCATCTGGCGGCCGGTACCTCCACCGGCGGCATGACCAACAAGCGCTACGGCCGGGTTGGTGACGCCCCCATCATTGGTGCCGGCACCTATGCCGACGCCGGCTGCGCGGTCTCCGGGACCGGCTGGGGCGAGTTCTACCTCCGAACCGTCGCCGCCCACGACATCTGCGCACGCATGGCCTACCTGAACGAAAGCCCCCAGCAGGCCGGGGAAGCCGTGATCAACCAGGTGATTCCCCAGCTAGGCGGCGACGGCGGGGCCATCGTGCTCCGCGCCGACGGTGCACTGGCCATGCCCTTCAACACCGAGGGCATGTACCGGGGCTGGATGGGTGCCGATGGCGTAGCGCACGTCGCCGTCTTTGCCGAAGAAACCTTGCCGCGGCCCGCCCCCCAGGCCACCGCGGAAGCCCGCTGATCAAGGCAACAGGGCCGTTCAGCCACGCTTGCAGGCCGCGTGTTTCGCCCGCGCCCGGGTACGCGGGAAGGGCACCGGTCAGGTTGACAGCGAGGTAGGATCAGGCCAGAATCTCCGGCTGTTTCACTCAAGTTTGATTTGGCCACTTCGGGCCGTATCGAAACCACGCAATCCGGAGGGATACCCAAGCGGCCAACGGGGGCAGACTGTAAATCTGCTGGCTTACGCCTTCGGTGGTTCGAATCCACCTCCCTCCACCACCAAGCCGGGAATAGTGAAGAGGGAATCGTAGCGGCACAGGCAAAGCAGCCTCATGCAGTTTTCATGTTCCCGGTTCACGGTAAAAAAGCGGGTGTAGTTCAATGGTAGAACCTCAGTTTTCCAAACTGATTACGAGGGTTCGATTCCCTTCTCCCGCTCCAGTGTACGTACCGCGTTGCATGCACCAGCACAACGGTAATACCCCAGTAACAAGGCTCACGTAGCTCAGTCGGTAGAGCACCTCCTTGGTAAGGAGGAGGTCGAAGGTTCGATTCCTTTCGTGAGCACCACACCACCGTCATCCACTTTCAACGATCTATCGGGAACAGCAGCCATGGCAAAGGGTAAATTCGAACGCACGAAGCCGCACGTGAACGTGGGCACGATTGGTCACGTGGACCATGGCAAGACGACGCTGACGGCGGCGCTGACCAAGCTTGGTGCAGAGCGCTTTGGCGGCGAGTTCAAGGC
>JAJAZJ010000289.1 GCA_026785795.1 Pseudoxanthomonas sp. | reverse complement strand
GTTTCTTCCTCAGCTTCAGCCCCAGTTCCAGTCCCAGTCCCAGCTCCAGCTCCAGCTTCAGGTGCAGCTACAGTCACCGATGCGGCGTTTTGCATGTTGCGGTGGCCGTAGAGCGTGAACATGCTGGCGACGGCGATGGCAAGGATCAGCCCGATGCGGATCCGCCAAGTCCACGAGCGTTCTCTGGCGGCATGGTCGGGTGCGTCGTCGCGTGCGAACAGGTAGTGGCGATCCTGGTCAGCGCGGGTGCTGGCCAGCAGTCCGGCCTGGCGCAGCAGTTCGCGGGCTTGCGGCTGGTCTTCCGCTTTCTTGATCCACACGCTGGGCTGCTGCTTGACCTTCATCGGTTCGGCGTAGCTGAACTGGCCACTGCGCTTACTGTGGTAGGAGCGTCCATTGAGAATGTGGACCTCAATCCCGGCGTCTTCCAGCAGTCTGGCCACGCCCTCGACGGTTTCCACGCGGATGCTGGTGAATACCTGGCGCATGTCAGCGGCTGGCCTTGGAATCGTGGGCAGGCGCATCCTGCGGCAGTACGCGGATCATCCCTTCCTGCGCGGTGCTGGCCACCAGCCTGCCATCGCGGCTGAAGATCTGGCCGCGGGCGAGGCCGCGCGAGTTCTGCGCGCTGGGGCTGTCTATCGAATACAGCAGCCACTCGTCGGCCCGGAACGGGCGGTGGAACCACAGCGCGTGGTCCAGTGACGCCATCTGCACGTTGGGCTGGTAGTAACTGATGCCGTGCGGGTAGTTGGCCGTGCCCAGCAGCTGGAAATCCGAGGCATAGGCCAGCAGTGCATGGTGCAGTTCCGGTGCATCGCCCACCGGTTCACTGAGGCGGAACCAGACCTGCTGGAATGGCAGAAGTTTGGACGGGTTGAGTTCATCGCGTTGATACACATGGCGGAATTCAAACGGTCCGCGCCGCGACAGCCAGCGCTGCACCTTGGGCGGCAGGGTGGCCATGACCCCGGGCGGTACCGCTGGCGCCGGATCGATATCCTCCGGACCCGGCACGTCCGGCATCGGCAGCTGGTGTTCGGCCCCGCTTTCGCTGCCCTGGAACGACGCCGCACAGAAGAAGATCACCTTGCCGTGCTGGATGGCCGTCACCCGACGCACCGAGAAACTGCCGCCGTCACGGGTGCGGTCCACGTCGTACACGATGGGGTGCTCCACGTCGCCCGCGCGCAGGAAATAGGCGTGCAGGGAGTGGGCCATGCGCCCACTGTCCACGGTGGCCTGTGCGGCCGACAGAGCCTGTCCCAGCACCTGTCCGCCAAAGACATACTTGGTGCCGATATCGCGGCTCTGGCCGCGGAACAGGTTCTGCTCCAGCCGCTCCAGCGACAGCAGCTCGATCAGTTCACTGACCACGGGTTCGGGATGTGGAGACAAGGTCTGGGCCTGCGGGGGTAGGCTGCGATTATAGCCAACCGTACCGAAAGCTCCGCTGCGCGCGTGACATCACGGGTGGCTACAGGCCAGGCTGGATACGCTGCAGGCTGGTCTGCCGCATCACCTGGTCCCACGGAAAGCCTGGGCCCGGGTCCAGCTTGCGCTGCACTTCCACGGCCGGGTTGTCGCTGGACTGGACCCGGGTGGTGTCCAGGTCCTCGTGGCCCGCAATCTGCTTTAGCGAAGGAAGCTCCTGCTGCAGGTGGCGCAGCAGGGCGACCAGCGCGTCGATCTGCGCGGGTGTGTAGGGTTCGGGCATGGCCTGCCCGCCCGCCGACAGCCAGTTCGGGTAACGGCCACGGTTGACCAGCTCGATGCCGATAGCGCGCGGGTTGAAGCCGCGCACGTGGTGGGCCACGCGTTCCACCTGTACGTACTGGTGCACGCTGCCGTCGCGGTCGATATAGAAATGTCCGCTGTTGCCGGTGCCCGACTCGTAGATCAGCTGCTCGCCGGTCTCGCGCGCGGCGGCCAGGTCGGGCAGTTCGGTGCAGTGAATCACCACCAGGTCGATCTGGCTGCGCGGCCGCTCTTCCAGGCGCAGCTCGTACGGCAACGGTGACTGGATCAAGGGTGGCAGCGGGGGCAGGTCGGCGATCATGAGCAGATGCTAGCACCGGCGGCCCGACGGGCAAGCAATGGGCCTGCCGGGGACGATGGTCAAGTAAACTGCCAGCCCACACGCGCCGATCTCCGCCGCTGGAATGCCGATGCCGCTGAACCCCGATTCTGAACTGGCCAGGCCCATGGCCACCCTGCCGCAGGTGGGCGGGGTGCAGTTCTGCGGCGGCCAGCTGCACGTGGGCGACGTGGTCGCGCTGTGAGCCGTGGTCACTGCATCCTGTCCCACGGGTTCGAAAGCGGCCCCGACGCCACCAAGGTCACCGCCCTGGCCGATGCCGCCGAGCAACTGGGCTGGACCCATGAGCGGCCCGACTACACCGGTTTCGATGCACGGCGCGACATCAGCTCGCTGGGTGATGTCGAAGCGCGCCAGGCCCATTTGCTTGCGCTGGCGAAGGACGCAGCGCAACGTGGACCGCTGGTGCTCGCCGGTTCCAGCCTGGGCGCCTACATCTCTGCACGCGTTTCACTGGAAGTACCGGTCAAAGGCCTGTTCCTGATGGCACCTGCACTGCGCATGGGACGCCTTGCTGACCTGGATGCGGCTGCGGTGCCGACGTCCATACTGCACGGCTGGGACGACGAATTGATTCCGGTGCAAGCGGTGGTTGACTGGGCGCATGCGCGTCGCGCAAGGCTGCTGCTGGTGGACGACAGGCACCGTTTGTCTGACCACGTTGAAGCCTCTGCGCGCGCGTTCGCGCAGCTTCTGGACGGTCTCCATAATTGAACAACGGCATCCCGGCGCAAGCCGGGATGACGGCTTCCATCAACAAAGGAACCTCGTCTTGAAATTTTTCGTCTCCTGCGGCAAAGGCCTGGAGTACCTGCTGGTCGATGAGCTGTTGGCGCTGGGGGTGGCAAAGGCTACCGCTACGGTTTCCGGAGCAAACGTCGAAGGCGAACTGATCGATGCGCAAAGGGCGGTGCTCTGGTCACGCTTGGCCAGTCGCGTGCTGTGGCCGATCGCCGAGTTCGACTGCCCCGATGAGTTGGCCCTGTACGACGGCGTGGCCGCGATTGCATGGCCGCAACACCTGCGTTCGGAACACACCCTGTCGGTGGATGCGCATGTCTCCGGTGACGCCATCACCCATGCACGCTATGCCGCGCAGCGGGTCAAGGATGCGGTGGTGGACACCCTGCGCGCGCAGGGCCTGGACCGGCCGTCTGTGGACGTCGATCATCCGGACGTGCGCATCAACCTGTCGCTGCGCAAGGGCAGGGCCACCATCTCGATCGACCTCGGCGGCGGCCCGCTGCATCGGCGTGGCTGGCGACAGGTGCAGAACGATGCGCCGCTGAAGGAGAACCTGGCCGCAGCGGTGCTGATGCGCGGGGACTGGAAAAACATCCATGCGCAGGGCGGTGCGTTGCTGGACCCCATGTGCGGCAGCGGCACCCTGCTTATCGAAGGCGCGCTGCTGGCCGCTGACGTTGCGCCGGGATTGCAGCGCCACGGCGGCCAGCTTCCCAGTCACTGGCTGGGGCTGGATCCAGCCACCTGGCCTGCGCTGCTGGACGAAGCCGGGCAGCGTGAGGCCGCAGGCCGCGCTGCGCTGAAGCAGGTGATCTTCGGCAGCGACATCGATCCGCATGCGATCCGCGCCGCGCGCGAGAATGCCGAAAGCGCGGGCGTACCTGCGGCGATTTGTTTCGGCGTGATCGATGTGTCCGCGCTGCAGCCACCGCCATTCGCGCGCGGCACGGTCGTATGCAACCCGCCTTACGACGAACGTCTCGCCGCCGACGCCGCCCTCTACCGAACGCTCGGCAATGCGCTGCAGCGCACTGTGCCGCAGTGGCGTGCCAGCCTGCTGTGCGGCGACGCCGAGCTGGCCTATGCCACTGGCCTGCGGGCCAGCAGGAAATACCAGCTGTTCAACGGCGCCATAGAGTGCGTATTGATCGTCTGCGATCCAGTAGGCTTGCCCAAGCAGGAAGGCGCAACGCCCCGGGAACTCTCGGAAGGCGCCACCATGGTGGCCAACCGCCTGCGCAAGAACCTCCGCAAGTTCAAGGCCTGGCGCCAGCGCGAAGGCGTCAGCTGCTACCGCGTATACGATGCGGACCTGCCGGAATACGCCGCAGCCATCGATGTGTATACCGAGGAAGGTGGCGAGGTGCGCAGCTTCCTGCACGTGCAGGAATACGCTGCGCCCGAAGAAATTCCCGAAACGGATGTGCGCCGCCGCCGCAACGAGCTGCTTTCCGCCGCACGCGGCGTGTTCGCCCTGCCTGAAGTGCAGGTCGCGATGAAGTCGCGTGAGCGCGGCAAGGGCGGCAGCAAGTACGGACGGTTCGAACAGCGCGGCGAGCTGCTGCAGGTGCGCGAGAGTGGGGCGCTGCTGCAGGTCAACCTGTTCGACTACCTGGACACCGGCCTTTTCCTGGATCACCGCCCCCTGCGTCGGCACATGGCGCAGGAGTCACGCGGCAAGCGCTTCCTCAACCTGTTCTGCTACACCGGTGTGGCCTCGGTGCAGGCGGCGGTGGCGGGTGCAGACTCCACCACCAGCGTAGACCTGTCCGGCACTTACCTGGAGTGGTGTGCGAGCAACCTGTCGCTGAACGGTTTTGCCGGTGCCCAGCACCGTCTGGTGCAGGCCGATGCGCTGCGCTGGCTGGAGGCGGAGAAGAACCGTTACGACGTGATCTTCTGCGATCCTCCCACCTTCTCCAACTCCGCACGCGCCGAGGATTTCGACATCCAGCGCGAGCACGTGCGCCTGCTGCGCGCCTGCGTGGACCGCCTGACCAGCGAAGGCGTGCTCTATTTCTCAAACAATTTCCGCCGCTTCAAGCTCGACGTGGAAGCCGTGGCGGAGTTCGCCAATTGCGAGGACATCACGGCGCAGACCATTCCGCCGGACTTCCAGCGGAAGCCGCGTATTCATCGCGGCTGGCGGTTGCCGAGAACCGGATGATCGGTGTGCGCGGGACTGCTGACGACCCGATGCGGACGATACCGGTTTGCTGACGCGTTTTTCGCCGGTCAAGGCGACTGGAGGTAATG
>JAJAZJ010000288.1 GCA_026785795.1 Pseudoxanthomonas sp. | reverse complement strand
GTGATGAACATGTCGCGCTTGTCGGGGCTGATCGCCACCTGGGTGGAATCCAGGTTGAAGTCCACGTAGCCACGGTCCAGGTAGTACGAGTTCAGTTTTTCCACGTCGCCCGAGAGCTTTTCCTTGGAGTACTGGTCGTCGCGGCGGTACCACGACAGCCAGTTGTTTTCGCGCGATTCCCAGTTCCCCAGGATGTCCTCGTTCTCGAAGGTCTCGGTGCCAATCAGGTTTACGTGGCGGATCTTCGCCGCCTTGCCTTCCTTCACGTTGATGGTCACATCGACTCGGTTGCGGTCCAGCTGCGAAATGCTGGGGGTGATTTCGACGTTGTACTTGCCGCGGTTGTTGTACTGGCGGGTCAGCTCCTGGGTCACTCGGTCAAGGGCCAGGCGGTCAAAGGTTTCGCCTTCGGTCAGGCCGATGTCCTTGAGACCCTTCATCAGGTCCTCGGTCTTGATGTCCTTGTTGCCGGTCAGGGTGAGCTTGTTGATGGCAGGGCGCTCTTTCAGCGTGACCACCAGGATGTTGCCCTGCCGGGACAGGTCCACATCCTCGAAGAATCCGGTCTTGTACAGGGCGCGGATGGATTCGCTGACCTTGGCCGTGTCGACCACGTCGCCGCGCTCGACGGGCAGGTAGGTGAGCACGGTGCCGGCGGAAATCCGCTGCAGGCCGTCGATGCGGATGTCGCTGGCGGTGAACGCGCCTGCGCTGGTTTCTGTGGCGGCACCGGGCGCAGTCGTCTGCGACCACGCCGGCAGTGCCATCGCGGAGGCCAGGGCGAGGGCAAGCAGGCGGCGGGTGGGGAGTTGCGTCATCGTTACATCCGATTTTGTAGGTTCAGTAGCGGGGGTCTGCCCGGCGGCAGCAAGCAAGGCAGGGGGCGGCGACGGCATCAGGTCACCAGGCGCAGGATGTCGTTGTAGAACGCCAGGCCCATCAGGCTGGCCAGCATGGCCAGGCCCACGAACTGCCCCGCGGCCATGGCTTTTTCGCTGAGCGGACTGCCCTTGACCAACTCTATAAGGTAATACAGCAGGTGGCCGCCGTCCAAGACCGGTATCGGCAGCAAGTTGATGATGGCCAGGCTCAGCGAGAGCAGGGCAAGGAAATACAGGAACCAGTCCAGCCCGCGCTTGGCGGTGGCATTGGCCACTTGGGCGATGGTGATGGGGCCGGAAATGTTCTTCACCGAGGCGTGGCCGGTGAGCATGCGCCGGATCATGCCCAGCGATTCGGAGCCCAGCCTGGCCGTTTCGCGAAAGGCCGCAGGAATCGCCGCCAGCGGACCGTAGCGCTGGATCGCGTCATAGCTGGCCGCCTGGGCTGAAGCCGGCGGCAGGATGCCCAAAGACCAGTACGCCCGGTCGTTGGCCGAGTCGTTGAACCAGACCGGGGTAATGTCCAGCGCCAGACGCTCGCCGCTGCGGTCAACCTCGATCATGGTGCTGCCCCCGCGCTTGCCCACCTGCTGCACCAGCGGGCTGATGTCGCTGAAGCTTCGCACCGGCTCACCGTCGAGCGCGGTGATCAGGTCGCCCGGCTGCAGCACCGCGGCGGCTGGAAAGTCAGGCTTGGTCTGCTGCACAACGGCGGGCAGCAGCTGATGCTGCCAGGCGAAACCGGCCAGTCCGGCCACGTTCTCCTGGTCGAAGCCGGGTTCGAGCCGCGACAGAGGCAGCTGGCGGGTGTGCTGGCTGCCCTGGCTGTCGGTCACCTGCACCTCGAGGTCGCGCTGGTCCATGCCTGCCTTGGTCATGGCCTGCAGCGCATCGCCCCAGGTGTTCACGTTTCCGCCATCGATGGATTCGATGCGGTCACCGGGCGCGAACCCGGCCTGCGCCGCAAGGCCCTGCACCTTGCCAACCGTGGCGCTGTAGTCGTGCCGCCCGATCACGAACATGGCCCACAGCAGCGCCACGCACAGGATCAGGTTGGCCAGTGGACCGGCTGCCACGATTGCGATCCGCTGCTGAACCGGTTTCAGGTTGAAGGCCTGCGCACGCTCGCTCGCGGTGACGTTGCCTTCGGCCTCGTCCAGCATCTTGACGTAACCGCCCAGTGGAATGGCGGCGATGGCGAATTCGGTGCCGTGGCGATCACGACGCGACCACAACGGCTTGCCGAAGCCCACCGAAAAGCGCAGCACTTTGACTCCGCAGCGCCGAGCCACCCAGTAGTGGCCGAATTCATGAAAAGTCACCAGCAAGCCCAGGGCGACGATCATCCACCAGATTGAGCCAACGATGTCACTCATGCGGAAAGGGCGTGGCCTGTGACTGCGTGTTCGGTGATCGAGCGTGCCTGCGCGTCGGCTGCCAGCAGCGCGTCCAGCGTGTCTGCAGGCGCCGCGGGCAGCGCGGCGAGGGCGTCCTCGACCAGCGCGGGAATGGCTAGGAAGCCTATGCGGCCCTGAAGAAAGGCTGAAACCGCGATTTCATTGGCGGCATTGAGCACTGCCGGGGCAGTGCCGCCGGCCTCCAGCGCCTGCCAGGCCAAGCGCAGGCAGGGAAACGCCTGCAGGTCGGGCGCCTCGAAATCCAGCCGGCCGTGGGCCAGCAGGTCCAGCCCGGCGACCCCGGATTCGATCCGCTGGGGCCAGCCCAGGCCAACCGCCAGCGATGTGCGCATGTCCGGCAGGCCAAGCTGGGCCAGGGTGGAACCGTCAACGAACTCCACCAGTGAATGCACCAGGCTCTGTGGATGCACCAGCACGCCAAGCTTTTCGCCCGGCACGGCGAACAGGTGGTGGGCCTCGATCAGCTCAAGTCCCTTGTTCATCAGGGTGGCGGAATCCACCGAGATCTTCGGCCCCATCGACCACTTGGGGTGGGCAACGGCCTGGGCCGGGGTCACCGCGGCGAGGCTGTCGCGGCTGCGGCCGCGGAACGGGCCACCGGATGCGGTAAGCAGGATTCGCCGCACGTCGCCCTGAGTCTGGCGTGAACGCAGGCACTGGAAGATCGCGTTGTGCTCGCTGTCGATGGGAATGATTTCCGCATCTGCGCCCCGTGCAGCCGACATCAGCAGTTCACCGGCCAGGACCAGCGCTTCCTTGTTGGCCAGCAACAGCCGTTTGCCTGCACGCGCCGCAGCCAGGGTGGAGGACAGGCCAGCGGCACCCACGATGGCGGCAACCACGGTGTCGCAGGCATCGCTGGCCGCCAGTTCATCCAAAGCTTCGGCCCCGGCGTGCGGCTTCGTAGCCAGTCCGGCCATTTTCAGACCATCGCGCAGCGTGCCGTAGTAGCGCTGCTCGGCGATGACCGCATGCTCGGGCCGGTGGACCACGCACAGCGCCACCAGTGCATCGACCTGGCTTCCGGCGGCCAGCACGCTGACGCGCAGCCGTTCGGGGTGGCGTGCGATCACGTCCAGCGCGGAGCCACCGATCGAACCGGTGGCGCCAAGGACTGCGATGTTGCGCACGCTGGCCATGTCAGAAACCGAACAGTTCCTTGCCCAGTGCAAAGATCGGCAGGGCGGCGATCAAGCCGTCAAGCCGGTCCAGCACGCCACCGTGCCCGGGTATCAGGCTGCCGGAGTCTTTCGTACCCACATGGCGCTTCAGCAGGCTCTCGAACAGGTCGCCGATCACCGAGAACAAAACCGTGGCCACGGCGACCAGCGCCACCACCGGTATCTGCGCCAGGGTCATGCCGGCCAGCCACGCGAACAGCAGGCCGCAGACCACACCCGCCAGCAGGCCGCCTGCCAGTCCTTCCAGGGTCTTGTTCGGACTGATCCGCGGCGCCAGCCTGCGCCCGCCGAACACCCTGCCGCCGAATTGGCGCCCGGCAAAGTAGGCGCCGGTGTCTGCCGCCCACACGATCGACAGCGCTGCGAACAGCCACAGGTGTCCGTTTGGCTGGCTGGCGTGGATCAGTCCCAGCGCACACCACGCCGGGACGATGGCCAGGGTGCCGGCCGCCAGCTTGAACATGCGCGCATGGCTTTCGTGGTCGGAGGCAAAGTTGAAGAAGCGCAACCAAAGCAGCGCCAAGCACCACCAGGCCACGCCCACCAGGGCCACCACCTGGAACAGGACCATGGAGCCGGCCGACGCCCACACGAGCAGCACCATCAGCAGCAGGTTGGCCACCAGCAGCACGGTGCGCGACAGGGTGTCGTCTACGCCGCACAACTTGAACCATTCCCACAGCCCGACCATGAACACCAACGCCACCAGCGCCATCAGCCACGGCGTAGGCAGCAGCAGGATGGCGGCGATGGCCAGTGGCGCCATGACCAGCGCAGCGATGACCCGGGTCCTGGTCATGCGGACAGGTGCTCGGGGTTTGCGTCCGTCAACTGCGCGCTGGTAAGACCAAAACGCCTTTCCCTGCTGGCGAAGTCGTCCAGCGCGCGCTGCAGGGTGGCGGTGTCCAGCTCCGGCCACAGCAGGTCGGTGAACCAGAGTTCGGTGTAGGCAAGCTGCCACAGCAGGAAATTGCTGATCCGCTGGTCGCCGCCGGTGCGGATGAACAGGTCCGGTGGCGGCAGGTCTGCAAGGGCCATGCGCGCGGCGACCGCCGTTTCGTCGATTTCCTCGGCGCGCAAAATACCGGCGGCCACGTCCATGGCCAGTGCACGCGCAGCCTGGGCAATGTCCTGGCGTCCGCCATAGCTGGCGGCAATGACCAGGGTCATGTGCGATGCCGCAGCGGTCTGGGCCTCGGCGGCCGCCATGCGCTGCTGGAGCTGCTGCTTGAACCGCCCGCGTTCGCCGATGAAGCGCACGCGCACCCCGCGCCGCTCCAGCTCGTCCACTTCGCGGTCCAGCGCATTGAGGAACAGCCTCATCAGGGCGCCGACTTCTTCCTCAGGCCGCCCCCAGTTCTCGCTGGAGAACGCGAACAGGGTCAGCGCCTGTACGCCATGCTCCAGGCAGAAATCAATGCACAGGTTGACCGCGCGCGCGCCGGCGCGATGGCCGATGGCCCGCGGACGCCTGCGGCGCTCGGCCCAGCGTCCGTTGCCGTCCATGATCACGGCGATGTGACGGGGGACGTTGCGCGCTGGTGTAGTTGGCATGGCAGTCATGGGGGAGGTGACTGGGTCAGACCGACATCAGTTCCTGTTCCTTGGCCTTGACCACCTCATCCACGTCCTTGATCGCGCGGTCGGTGAGCTTCTGGATATCGTCCTGGGCCTGGCGCTCCTCGTCCTCGGTAATGGCCTTTTCCTTCAACAGGTCCTTGACCTGCTGGTTGGCATCGCGGCGGATGTTGCGCACGGCGATCTTGGCGTCCTCGCCTTCGCCGTGGACATGCTTGGACAGTTCGCGGCGGCGCTCCTCGGTGAGGGCGGGGATGTTGATCCGGATCACGGTACCGGCCGTGTTGGGGGTCAGGCCCAGATCGGAGGCCAGTATCGCCTTCTCAACCGCGGACACCATCTGCTTTTCCCAGGGAGTGATGGTGAGTGAGCGTGCGTCGGACACGGTCACGCTGGCCACCTGGGTCAGTGGCATCTCCGACCCGTAATAGTTGACCTTCAGGTGATCGACCAGGGCCGTGGTGGCGCGGCCGGTGCGCAGCTTGGTCAGGTCGTGGCGCAAGGCTTCAATGCTTTTGGACATGCGCGTCTGCGCGTCTTTCTTGATTTCGCTGAGCATTGCCGGGTCCGTGCAGAATTCGGTTAGCCCGCGATTATACGGGAGTGGGCACTGCTAACCGCTGCAGGCAGAGGCGAGGCGTGCGCCCGGCGGCATTGAGCAGGCCGGATTCAGTGCGAATGATGCGGCGCGGCATCATGCCGGTCATGCTCGCAGGCAGAGTTGCGCTCGATCTGCAGGGTGGCATGGTTGATGCCAAAACGCTGGTCCAGCTCGCGGCTGGTGGCGTCGATGAAGGCATCGTGGCCGGCTTCCTGCGGCCGCACGAGGTGGGCCGTGAGCGCTATTTCGCCCGCGCCGAGCCTCCAGATATGCAGGTGATGCACTGCAGCCACCCCGGGCTGCGCAGCCAGGAATGACTTCACCTGCGCCTGGTCGATGCTCTTCGGCACCGTATCCATGGCGGCGTTGAAGCTCTCTCGCAGCAGTCCATGGGTACCCACGGCAATGACCACGCCCACCAGCAGGGCGGTTGCCGGGTCCAGCCAGGCCCAGCCGAAGTACAGCATGCCCGCACCGGCCAGCACCGCAGCCAGGGACACCGCGGCGTCGGCCATAAGGTGCAGGAAGGCGCCGCGCTTGTTCAGGTCGTGCGCATGGTCAGTGCGCATCAGCCAGGCCCCGCCGAGATTGACGAAGATGCCAAGCCCGGCCACGACCATCACCGTGCTGCCCGGGATAGCGGGCGGGTCGCTGAAGCGCCGCACCGCTTCCCAGCCCAGTGCCCCCGCAAACACGATCAGCAGGACCGAATTTGCCAGCGGCGACAGCAGGGTCGCGCGTCGCCAGCCATAGGTGTGGCGCCCGGTCGGCGGTCGCGTGGCCAGCACGGCGGCACCCCACGCCAGCCCCAGCCCCAGCACGTCTCCCAGGTTGTGCAGGGCATCGGACAGCAGGGCCAGCGAATTGACGTGGAATCCGTAGCTTGCCTCCAGCACCGTGTAGGCCAGGTTGACCAGGGTGACGGTGGCAAAGGCCCGGGTGCTGGAGCCGTGCGGGTGGGGGTGTGCATGGGCCATGCACGTCAGCCTGGGCAGTAGCCCCTGCGGACACAATTACAGGCGGCGGGCCGTCTGCCGCGTCACCACGCCGTCAGCTGCGACCTTTGACCAGGGTGCCGACTTTCTCGCCGCGCAGGATGCGCATCAGGTTGCCCGGCACCGACAGGTCGTAGATGCGCAGCGGCACGTCGCTGTCCCTGCACAGGGCAAACGCTGCCGTATCCATGACCTGCAGGTCGCGGTTCAGCACCTCGTCGTACGTCAGCTCCTCGTAACGCACCGCGTCCGGGAACTTGCCCGGGTCACGGTCGTATACGCCATCCACCTTGGTCGCCTTCAGCAGCAGGTCCGCGCCGATCTCGATTGCGCGCAGCGCGGCACCGGAGTCGGTGGTGAAGAACGGGTTGCCGGTGCCGGCGGCGAAGATCGCAATCCGGCCCTTTTCCAGGTGGCGCACTGCACGGCGGCGGATGTAGTCCTCGCAGACATCGTTGATCTTCAGTGCGCTCATGACCCGCACGCGTGCGCCCAGCTTCTCCAGCGCGTCCTGCATGGCCAGCGAGTTTATGACCGTTGCCAGCATGCCCATCTGGTCACCGGTGACCCGATCCATGCCTTTGGCGGCCAGGCCGGCGCCGCGAAAGATGTTGCCGCCGCCGATGACCAGGCCGATTTCGGCGCCGGCATCACTGGCTTCGATGATCTCGCGGGCGATGCGCCCGATCACGGCCGGGTCGATGCCGTAGTCCTCGGCGCCCATCAATGCTTCGCCGGACAGTTTCAGCAGGATGCGGCGATAGGCGAGGGGAGCGGTCATGTGCGTCTCTGGCGTTGGGTAAACAGCGACATTCTAGCCGAGCCGGCCATGGCCGTCAGAGCGCAGGCTCGTAGATCGCGTACAGCTTGCGCGCCGGCTCCAGCACTTCCCACGTTCCCGCGAAGCCGGCGGGAATGACGAAGCTGTCGCCCGCGGCCACGGTGGTGTCGCTGCCATCGTCGCCACGCATGCGCACCCGTCCGGCCAGCAGGTGGCAGAACTCGTGCTCGGTATAAGCCACCCTCCACGCGCCAACTTCGCCCTCCCAGACCCCGCAGTGGAATGCGTTGCCGGTGTCGGAATAGGCATTGGCGGTGGACTGCACGGGGTTGCCGCTCAGCAGTCGCTCGCCGTCAACCGGTTCTGGCGTACTGCCGTGGGTGTGGTGCGGAATGCGGACGATGCCGTGCATGGGATTGGGCCGTGATGGGGTCAGGTGCGCACGGATTGTGTGTCGTGCCCGTGCAAGTGTCTACCCGGGACTTCTTCGAGCCCCGGAAACAGGAAAGCCGCGGCTGTCCGCGGCTTTCCGTAGGCAACGCAGGAGCTCGGCTTACGCCAGGCCGGCCTGCTTCATTACTTCAGCGGCGTAGTCTTCCACCACCTTCTCGATGCCTTCGCCCACGGCCAGGCGCTGGAAACCGATGACCTCGGCGCCCGCGGCCTTGAGCACGGCCTCGACCGTCTGGTTGGTATCCAGCACGTACGGTTGGCCGTACAGGGTGACCTCGTTGACGATCTTGGCGATCTTGCCGCCGATGATCTTTTCCAGGATGTTGGCCGGCTTGGCCCGGTCCTTGTCGGTCATCTTGGCCAGCTCGATTTCCTTTTCCTTGGCCACGAACTCGGCCGGCACGTCGGATGCCTTGACGTGGGGCGGATTCATCGCCGCCACGTGCATGGCCAAGCCGCGGGCCAGTTCGGCGTCACCGCCCCTGACCTCGACCAGCACGCCGATGCGGCCGCCGTGCACGTAGGCCGCGACGTTGTGGGCGCTGTCGATCCGGACCAGGCGGCGTACCTGCACGTTCTCACCGACCTTGGCGATCACTGCGGCGCGCGTCTCCTCGATGGTTTCACCGGACGCCAGCTTGGCGCTCTTCAGCGCATCCGCGTCGGACGCAGTGGAGGCCAGGGCAGCCTGGGCGACGGACTCGGTGAAGGCCAGGAAGTTGCTGTCCTTGGCCACGAAGTCGGTTTCGGAATTGATTTCGACCAGCACCGCCTTGCTGCCCGCCTGGGCCATGGCGATGCGGCCTTCCGCGGCGACGCGGCCGGCCTTCTTGTCGGCTTTGGCCAGGCCCTGCTTGCGCAGCCATTCGGCGGAGACGTCGATGTCGCCGTTGTTTTCGCTGAGCGCCTTCTTGCACTCCATCATGCCGGCGCCGGTGCGCTCGCGCAGTTCCTTGACCAGGGATGCGGTGATTTCCACGGTATTACCTCGATTGTTGCGATGTAGTGCGGGCCTGTGGCCCGCCTTCGGGACGCGGCGCGGTGCATGGGCACCCCGCGGCTTTTGGGAAACAGCCGCGCATGTTGACGCGGCTGCGTTGCGCCTTGTTTACTCGGCAGGTGTCGGGTCGGCAGGCTCGTCCACGGCCACTTCGGCCGCTTCGGCCACTTCGACCGTCTCTGCGGCGGCGGCCGGCTCGGCCTTCTTGGCCGGTGCGCGGCTGCGCGGGGCCTTTGAAACGGTCTTGCCGTCTGCGCCTTCGCTGAATTCCTCTTCCCGCACGGAGGCGGAGTTGGGGGCGGCAGCCTTGCCTTCCAGCACGGCGTCGGCGGCGGCGCGTGCGTACAGCTGCACGGCACGAATGGCGTCGTCGTTGCCCGGAATCGGGTAGTCGACCAGGGCCGGGTCGTAGTTGCTGTCGACCACGGCGATCACCGGGATCCCGAGCTTCTTGGCTTCCTTGATGGCGATGTCTTCATGGCCGATGTCGATCACGAAGACGGCGTCGGGCAGGCGATTCATGTCCTTGATACCGCCCAGCGACGCGAACAGCTTCTCGCGCTCGCGGCGCAGGCCCAGCACTTCATGCTTGAGCAGCTTCTCGAAGCTGCCGTCGGTCTCGCCGGACTCCAGCTCCTTCAGGCGGGCCACCGACTTCTTCACCGTGGCGAAGTTGGTCAGGGTGCCGCCCAGCCAGCGCTGGGTCATGTACGGCTGGCCACACCGGATGGCTTCTTCCTTCATCGGCTCGCGCGCACTGCGCTTGGTGCCCAGAAACAGGACGATGCCGCGCTTCTGGGCAATGCCGGACAGGAAGTTCATCGCGTCGTTGAACAACGGCACGGTCTTCTCGAGGTTGATGATGTGGATCTTGCCGCGGGCACCGAAGATGTACGGCGCCATCTTGGGGTTCCAGTAGCGGGTCTGGTGGCCGAAATGGACGCCGGCTTCCAGCATCTGGCGCATGGTGACTTGGGGCATTGCAGTAACTCCTGATGGGGAACCGTCCGCCGGTAGGGTGGTGGCGGCCGCCTGCACGGCCAGTGGGCAGTGCGTGCGATGGTTCCGGGGTTAGGCCTCCCTGCGGCTTCCGTGTCCGAACCCCTTGATTCCGTTGGGAATAAAAGGGCACCCCGGCACGGGTAATGGCAGCAGGTGTGAATTCACCGGTGTCGTCCGGCGTGGACGGCTTCGCAAGCAGGGCTGGACAAAGCCCGAGAATTATAGCTGGAACAACGAGTTGCAGGCAAGCCGCGCATGCCGCAGGGCTGACCATGGCCTGAAATCGGGGATAATCGCCCCATGGCGATAAATCTGAAGACTCCTGAAGAGCTGGACCGCATGCGCGCGGCCGGCCGACTGGCGGCCGAAGTGCTGCAGGTTGTCGTTCCCCATGTGCGTGCGGGGGTGACCACGGCAGAGCTGGACCGGGTCTGCCACGACCATATCGTCAACGTTCAGGGCGCCATCCCGGCCAACATCGGCTATGGCGGCGGGCATGGGCGCATCCCGTTCCCGTTCACGGTCTGTACGTCGGTGAACAACGTCATCTGTCACGGCATGCCCAGCGAGGGCAAGATGCTGAAAGACGGAGATACGGTCAATATCGACGTCACCGTGATCAAGGACGGCTGGCACGGCGATACCAGCCGCATGTATTTCGTGGGCGCGCCTTCGGTCATGGCCAGGCGCCTGGTCGAAGCGACCCGCGAGGCCATGTTCCGCGGCATCCGCACGGTCAGGCCAGGCGCCACGCTCGGCGACGTGGGCCACGCGATCCAGGAATACGCCGAGTCGCAGCGCTTCAGCGTAGTCCGCGAGTACTGCGGGCACGGCATCGGCAAGGTCTACCACGACGAACCCCAGGTGCTGCACTACGGCCGTCCGGGCGACGGCGTGGTGCTGAAGCCCGGCATGACCTTCACCATCGAGCCGATGATCAACGAAGGCACGCGCTACACCCGCCTGCTGCCCGACGGCTGGACCGTGGTGACCAAGGACCGCAAGCTTTCCGCACAGTGGGAGCACACCGTGGCGGTGACCGCGGACGGGGTGGAGATATTGACCCGCGTGCCGGGTGACGACAACGACCTGTGAGTGCCCCAGGCGCAGCGGGTGATGCACGACCGCAGCTTGCGCATAGCCAGGGTGATGCGGCGTGGTCTTTACAGGCGCGTGCATCGCTCGTCGCCACCGACGCCAAGCTGGCCAAGCGTTTCGACCAGGGCGAAGAAGTCGATCGGCTGGTGGCGCTGCGTGCCCGCGCCGCAGACCAACTGCTGAACGAAGCCTGGGCCCTCTGCCTGCCGCATGACGCGCCGCTGGCCTTGTTCGCGGTGGGTGGCTACGGCCGCGGCGAACTGTTCCCGCACTCCGATATCGACCTGCTGGTGCTTGCCGATGCAGACACCCAGCAATTGCATCATTCCGCACTCGCCCGGTTCTTCGCCAGCGTGTGGGACGCCGGCCTGCCGGTGAGTCATGCCGTGCGCTCCGGCAGCCAGTGCACCCAGGCAGCCGCCGACCAGACCGTGCTGACTGCGCTGATCGAGTCACGCCCGCTGTGCGCAAGCCAGCAGGCGCAGGCTGATCTGGCCGCCGCCATCGCGCCGGCGCTGGTTTGGCCGGCGCGCGACTTCTTCGTGGCCAAGCGCAGCGAAATGCACGCGCGCCATGCCCGCTTCGGCGACACCTCCGAGAACCTGGAGCCCAACATCAAGGACGGTCCGGGTGGGCTGCGTGACCTGCACACGCTGGGCTGGATGGCGCAGCGCGCCTTCGGCGTGAGTGAACTGGGGCCGTTGGTCGAATTGGGCCACGTAGGCGCAGATGAAGCCGCAGCGCTTGCGCGCGAGCGTCGTGCGCTGGGGCGCCTGCGCTATGGCCTGCACCTGGTGGCCGCGCGCCCGGAGGAACGGCTGCTTTTCGACCACCAGCGCAGCTTGGCCGAGCGCCTGGGCTTCGCCGACGATGCCGAAAGCCTGGGCGTGGAAAAGCTGATGCAGGGCTTCTATCGCAGCGCCGCCGTCGTGCGCCGGCTCAGCGATCGCCTGCTGCAGCGCTTCGAGGAACAGTTTGACGGCGAGGCCGCGCCCGAACCGATGGACGATGATTTTGCGCTGCGC
>JAJAZJ010000287.1 GCA_026785795.1 Pseudoxanthomonas sp. | reverse complement strand
TCTACGAGCAGCAGAAGCGCGCCATCGTGCGCAACACGCGCAATGCGTACCAGACCCTGGAAGCAGGCATCAGCGAAGTCGAGGCCCGCCGCCTGGCGCTGGTCTCGGCGCAATCCGCGTTCGATGCCTCTCAGGTCGGCCTGGAAGTCGGCACCCGCACCGTGCTGGACGTGCTGAACAACCAGCAGAACCTGTTCAACGCGCAGCAGCAGTACGCGCTGGCCAAGTACAACTTCCTGCAGAACCGCCTGCTGCTGGGTGAAGCGGCCGGCACCCTGAGCATCAGCGACGTGCAGGAAGTCAATCGCCTGCTCACCGTGGATGCCGAGTCCAACCTGGCGCCCGCCACGCGCTGATCCGGGCGTAGCGAGCTGGAACCACGACGGCGGGCCCCGGCCCGCCGTTCGCGTGTCTGGCACAACCGGCCGCGCTCAGCGCGTGTCGCTTTAATCCTGCGGCAAGTCGGGGGCAATCATCGCCAGGCTGCGCGCGACTGCACCGCGCCCCTGCGCTACCAGCGCTTGCGCTGCCGCGACCCTGCGCGCGCGCAGCGCGGGATCGGCCAGCAGCGCATCCAATGCGGCCGCCACGCCATCGGTATCCGTGCACGCGACCAGAGCTTCGGCAGCGAGCAGTGATTGCGATATCTCGGCGAAGTTGTGCAGGTGCGGGCCGGTGACCATGGCCGTGCCCACCGCCGCCGGCTCCAGCAGGTTGTGGCCACCGATCGGCTGCAGACTGCCGCCAACGAAAGCTGCGTCGGCGCAGGCATAGAACGACATCAGCTCGCCCAGCGTATCCACCACGAACACCGCATCAGCCGCCGCAGGCCAGGCATTCGCGCGACGCGTGCCGACCTGCCAGCCCGCAGCCCGTGCCGCTTCGGCCACGCGCGCGAAACGCTCGGGATGTCGCGGTACCCAGACCAGCAGCAGGCCGGGCCAGCGCTCGCGCAGCCGTCGATGGATGGCCAGCACCGCGGCCTCTTCCCCTTCGTGGGTGCTGGCCGCCATCCAGACCAGGCCGGGGCCGCGGCTGGTTTTGAATTCATCGACGAAATCCGCCAGTCCTTCCGGCACCGCGATGTCGAACTTCAGGTTGCCGGTCTGGACCACGCTTTGCGGCGTGGCCCCCAGGGCAATGAAATGCCCGGCGTCGGCGGCCGACTGCGCGCCAATGCGCCGGGGTATGCGCGCCACGCGCGCGATCAACGGCGCCAGCACCCGATACCCGCGCAGCGAGCGTGCAGAGAGGCGGGCGTTGAGGATGTAGGCAGGGATGCGGTGGTCGCGGCAGCCGAACAGCAGGTTGGGCCACAGCTCGGTTTCCATGATCAGGGCCAGGCGCGGACGGTAGTGGCGCAGGAAGCGGCGCACCGCGCCGGGCAGGTCGTAGGGGGCATACACATGCACCAGGCTGTCGCCCCACAGCGCACGCACGCGCTCGGACCCGGTGGGAGTGATGGTGGTGACCAGCCAGCGCAGCTGCGGATGCGAACGGCGCAGCGCGTTGACCAGCGGCGCGGCCGCGTTGACCTCGCCCACCGACACCGCGTGCAGCCAGATATCGACCTGCGGCGCCGGATCCGCATACGAGGCGTAGCGCTCGCTCCAGCGGTGGAAGTATTCGCGCACGCGGAACCCGCGCCAGATCAGGTGGTAGGCCGTGATCGGGGTCAGGACATACAGCACGACCGAGTACAGGCCACGCAGGAAACGCTCGGTCAGGTCCATCCGCATCGCGAAAGGATACCCAACTGAACCGGTAGAATCGCCCCATGGCTGATGACAGCAAGCACATTGACCCCGCCCCGCTCGGATTCCGGCAGTGGCCTGCGTGGCTGGGCATCGCCCTGGCGGCGCTGCTGGCTCGACTGCCGTGGGCGGTGCAGCGAGTGCTGGGTCGCGGCCTGGGCGCGGGCCTGCACAGGCTGATGGGCAGCCGCCGACGCATCGCCGAGCGCAACATTGCGCTGTGCTTCCCGCATTTGGACGCGGCACAGCAGGCCGCGCTGGTGCACGCCAGTTTTGCCGCGCTTGGCGTTGGCCTGTTCGAATTCGCCCGCGCCTGGTGGGGCAGCGTAGCGCCGATGCGTCGCGGCCTGCAGGTCGAAGGCCTGGAACACCTGGACGCCGCGCGCGCCGAAGGGCGCGGTGTGATCGTGATTTCCGCGCACTTCACCACCCTGGAGATCGCTGGCCGCCTGATGTGCGATTACGCGCCGCTGGCCGGCATGTACCGGCCGCACGAGCAGGGCGCGATGGAATGGACGGTCAAGCGCGGCCGCCTGCGCTATGCCTCGGCCATGTTCACCCGCGACGAACTGCGCCCGGCCATGAAGCACCTGAAGCAGGGCGGCCTGCTGTGGTTCGCACCGGACCAGGACACGCGCCGCGGTGACAGCGTGTACGTGCCGTTCTTCGGCCTGCCGGCCTATAGCCTGACTTCAACCCACCAGCTGGCGCGGCTGAGCGGCGCACGCGTGGTGGCGTTCTCCCACCGTCGCCGCGAAGACGGCGGCTACACGCTGCGTATGTCGCCCGCGTTCGAGGATTTTCCGTCGAAGGACGCCACTGCCGACACCGCGCGGGTAATGGCGGCGATCGAGGCCATGGTGCGCGAGGTGCCGGAGCAGTACCTGTGGATCCACCGGCGCTTCAAGCACCAGCCGGAAGGCGGCGAAAGCGCCTATTTGTAGAAGCCCTTTTCACCCGGCGGCCGGGTCTTGAAGCGCCGGTGCACCCACAGGTACTGCTCGGGATTGCGGCGCACGACTTTTTCCAGTTCGGCCATGTAGCGCGCGGCATCGGCCGCAGGATCCTCACTTGGCCAACCTTCCCACTGCGGTTCGACCTGCAGGCGATAGCGACTGTCGGCTTCCCGGTTGAACCAGTACGGCAGCACGATGGCACCGCTGCGCCGTGCAAGCACCGATACCGCGGTGAGCGTGGCCGCAGGAATGCCGAAGAATGGCACGAAGGCGTGCTGGTAGTTGAAGTCCTGGTCGGCGACATAGCCGACCACGCCGCCCTTGCCCAGGGCCCGCAGCAGGGCCCGCATGTCCTTCTTGTCGATGGTCTGGGCGAAGACGCGCAGGCGCGCCTGGTCCTGCAGGCGCTCGATGCAGGGGTTGTTGTTGCGGCGGACCATGACGCTGAAGCGCGTGCCGAGGGCTTCGGACAGCAGCCGCCCGCCCAGGTCCACGTGGGTAAAATGCGCGCTGAGCAACAGCACACCGCGCCCCTGCGCATGCGCTTGGCGCAGGTTTTCCAGCCCGGCGACATCGAAAGTCCCGCGCAGCTGCGAGGCGGGCGCATACCAGGCGCGCACCAGTTCAAGCGTGCCGATAACCGTGGCGCGCAGGTTCTGGTACAGCAGGCGGCGCTGCGCGGCGGCATCCAGGCCGGGGAAGCACAGCGCGATGTTGACGCGGGCATAGTGCCTGCGCTTGCCCATCAGCGGCCACGACAGCCAGGTCAGCAGCACGCCCAGCGCCAGCAGCATCTTCTGTGGAAGCCGTGCAACCCCTGCCGCCAGCAGGTTCAACGGCGCGATGAACCAGCATCGCGCTGCACGCGCGTCAGTCATCATCACTCGCCAGCAGGCTGCCCGCATAGAGCGCCGCCAGCAGCAGGGTCAACCCGCCCCAGAAGGTGGAATAGAACGCCAGGTGGGTATTGAAGGGGAACACGGTGACCGCCAGGGCCAACATCGCCGGGCGTGCACGATCGCGTGCCGACGGCGTGGCGTAGCGCCAGGCGCGCACCGCCAGCGCCGCGCCAGCCAGCCACAGCAGCAGGCCGATAACGCCGGTTTCGCTGAGAACTTCCAGGATGATCTGGTGTGCATGCAGCGCCGGGCCCGAACCCCAGGCGGGGGTCGCCTCGGGCGCTGGATCGCAGGCCGCGAATTCCTCGCGGAAATTGCGCGCGCCCACACCGTTGATCGGATGCTCGCGCACCATGCACACCGCCGCCTGCCAGATCTGCGCGCGCCCGGACAGGGCCACGTCCACCCCGCTCTCATCGGCGGCCAGCGCCTGCGTGGTGCGTTCAATGCGCTCACGGAACTGCGGCGACCCGATTCCCAGCAGTACCAGCGCCAGTGCGCCAAAAGCAAACACGCCCAGCAGTCGCTTCCAGCCGAGCAGGCGCCAGCCTGAAAACATCAGCACCAGCGCATAGGTCACCCATGCGGCGCGCGCGCCGGCCAGCAGCACCACCACGCCCACCGCCGCGGCCATCAGCGACCAGCCCAGCACGCCAAAGCGCCTGGCCGCCGCGAACAGGGCAAACGGGGCCAGGCTGGCCAGCACCAGCCCCAGCTTGAGGTTGCACGGCCCTAGCACCCCGCTGAGCCGATCCAGTGCCGCGCTCTCCTCCGCCGTACACATGCCGTGGCCGCTGAGCAGCAGCTTGGCCTGGTCCAGGACCCAGAACAGCGGACTGGTGCCGAACGCGACCTGCAGCAGCGCGTCCGCCGTCCACACCGATACCAGGATGGCCAGCCCGCCGAAGGTAATGCGGCGGCCGCGGTCATTGGCCACCGCCGATGCGGCCAGCCACAGGAACGGCAGGTAGCGCAGATCGACCGCGGACTCGCGCAGCGCACGGCCACGATCCATCGCATCGAATGACGACAGCAGCTGCGGCAGCCAGTAGGCCAGGAACAGTACGCTGGTCAGCGCCCAGGCCGGTCCGCTGAGCAAACGCGTGCCGCCGCGGAAACGCACCAGTGCCAGGTACACCAGTGCGGCCAGCGCGCCCAGCACCAGCACGGCCTCGGCGATGCCGGGTGCGGGCCACAGGGCGACGAAGGCCAGCACCCATGCCGGCGCCCAGCGCCATCCATGACGCAGGATCAGCGGCGGCTCAGCGTGCAGCGGGGTTGGATGCGTCATCGGCAAGTGTTTGGTAAAGGGCCAGGGTGGCGTCCTGCATGGCGCGCAGCGTGTACGGCATCGTAGCCAAACTCGGCGGCGGTTGCGCCAGCAGCGTAACGGCGCTGGCCAGCAGCGCGCTTTCATCGAAGGCCGGCACCGCGCCGGCCGGCTGCAGTTTGGCCAGCAGCTCACCCACGCCCCCGTGCGCCCAGCCCAGCACCGGGCGACCCACCGACAGGGCCTCGATGACCGTGCGGCCAAAGGCCTCGGGTTTGCGCGACAGCTGCAGCACCAGGCTGCTGGCGGCATATGCATCGGCGATGCGCGAGGTGGGTGCGGTGAAGGCAACCGCACCGCCGATGCCCAGCCGCAGCGCCTCGGCCTGCATTTCGGCGATGTAGGCTTCGCGCCCCACTTCGCGCGCGCCCGGCAGCCACAGGCGCGCGTCGCTGCCTTGCAGGCGCAGGCTGGCCAGCAGGCGCAGAGCGTCCGCGTGGCCCTTGAGCCGGGTGCCGCGCCCGGGCAGCAGCAGCAGTGGCCCGCTCCCGCCCAGCTGCGCAATCTCGCCGGCGAAGTGCTGGCGCAGCGCGGCGTCCGGATGGGGCGCGCGCGGAAACAGATCAGGGTCGACGCCGCGTGGAATCACCTGCAGGCGGCCAGGGTCAACCTGCGGATAGTGGGACTGGACGTAACGACGCACCGTGTCAGATACACAGATAATGCGTTCACCGCGGGTCATCACCGCGCTGTAGCGGCTGGGGGAATTGAGCCCGTGCACCGTGGTCACCAGCGGCGGGCGACGCGACGCCGCCATGCCCTGCAGCGCCCTGACCGCCAGCCAAGCCGGCAGCCGCGAACGCGCGTGCACCACGTCGGCGGACTCGCGCAGGAACAGCGCACGCAGCGCGGGCACATGGCGCAGGGTCAGCAGCGACTTGCGGCCGATATCCAGGCGGATATGTTCGCCGCCGACCTGCTCCAGCGCCGGCAGCAGGCGGCCGCCTGCGGACACCACGATCGCACGGTGGCCGGCAGCGACCCGCGCTTCGGCAACCTCGATGGCCGAACGCTCCACTCCGCCGGCTTCCAGCGCGGGCAGCAGCTGGATGACGGTCAGGCGACGCATCTGTGCAGCGCCGACGGGTGGGGCATCAATCGGCGAGGACGAAGTGCGCGCCGCAGTAGGGACACTGCACGTCGCCGCCCGGCGCATCCTCGATGGCCAGGTAGACCCGCGGATGCGAATTCCACAGCGCCATCGACGGCAGCGGGCAGCTCAGCGGCAGGTCCGCGCGATGCACGGCATAGCGCTTCTGGGCATTGGCGGGCGCAGTGGCGGTATGGCTCATGGCGATCACTCGGTTTGGCGCGAGACCCGCAGTCTAGCAGCCGGCCATGGCGGGCAGAAAACGCAGGCCGTAACCAACGCCATGACGGCTTCGCTGGAAACCGCTCCCGATCCTGCTGCCCAAGCCCCGCGAGTCGCGGACTGCGGTGGAAGGCCTTTTGTTCGCGGCAAGCGGGGCGGGACTGAGCGGGACTCAAACGAAAAAACGCCCGCCGCGACCTGCGCGACCGGCGTTGATTGCAGTGCTGCGGAGTCGGCTTACTCGGCCTTGGGCGCAGTCGCCTCGGTGGTGATGCGCAGGGTCACCTCGTCGCTGACCATCGGTGCATACGCGCCCAATCCGAAATCCGAACGCTTCACCGCGGCGGTGGCGTCGAAACCGATCGCCGGCACCTTCTTCATTGGATGCTCGGCCACCTGGTTCAGGCTGACGTCCAGCACCACCGGCTTGGTGATGTCCTTGATGGTCAGGTTGCCGGTGACCTTCAGCTTGCCCGCGCCCGCGGCTTCGACCTTGGTGCTCTTGAAGGTGGCAGCCGGATACTTGGCGGCGTCAAAGAAGTCGGCGCTGTTCAAATGGTCATTGAACTTCGGCGTGAAACCGTTCAGGCCGGCCAGCGGAAGCGTGACTTCCACGCTGGAGGCGGACACGTTGTCCGGGTCATAGACCAGGGTGCCTTCGACCTGGCCGAAGTGCGCGCTGGGATTGGACAGGCCGAAGTGGCTCCACTGCGCAATCACGTTGGTATGGGTTGGGTCGATCGTGTAGGTGACCGGTGCGGCGAAGGCGGCGCCTGCGAAGGCGAACAGGGCAGCAACAAGCAGGGTCTTGCGCATGGCGGACTCCATTGGGTGGTGTGGGAC
>JAJAZJ010000286.1 GCA_026785795.1 Pseudoxanthomonas sp. | reverse complement strand
GTGTCGCAACGCCGCCTGGACTACCTGGTGGCGTCTTTTCGCCAGGCCGGGCTGGGGCGCACCGAGGCCCAGCACCGGGCGCGGCTGGCGTACTCGGCCTACCTGGGCTTTCTGCAACTCACCCTGCAGCTGCAGCACCAGCCCAGGCTGCAGCATGACGAGTTCGGGGCCTACGTCGAACACGTGATCAGCACCCTGATCCCGGCCTGATCTGCAGGCCGAAGATCAGCCGGGCCTGCCCGCCGCTTTAAACCCTGCGCCTGCTTCCGGCATCCCAGTGGCTATGCTGACCGCTGCCATGAGCGAACCGATGACCGATACGACCCCCGCCAGGGTGGTCGCCGATACCGATCTCGCGCTGGCGCGACTGGCCGCCGCAGGCGATGCGCGCGCCTTCGAATCCATCTACCGCCGCCACGCCGGGCGCGTGCACGGCGTCATTGTGCGCCTGGTGGGGGCATCCGGCATGCGTGCGCAGGACCTGACCCAGGAAGCCTTCGTGCGCGCCTGGCAGGCGCTGCCGCAGTTCCGCTTCGAAAGCGCCGTCTCCACGTGGCTGCATCGGCTGGCGGTGACCACGGCGCTGATGGAGTTGCGCCGCCGCCGCAGCGGTCCGCGCTTCGACGACGAAGCGCTGGATGACCTGGGCATGGCCGATTCGGCGGGAAACGGCACCGCGCTGGGCATGGACCTGCAGCGCGCGGTCGCGACCCTGCCGCCGCGCGCCCGCGCGGTGCTGGTGCTGCACGACGTGGAAGGCTGGAAGCACGAGGAAATCGCCGGCGAGCTGGGCATGGCGGTAGGCAGTTCGAAAGCACAGTTGCATCGCGCGCGGCAGCTGCTGCGCCAGCGCCTTGGAGGCGAAGCATGAACCCGATCAACGAACAATCCCTGCGCTGGCAGCTGCAGGCCCTGCGCCAGGACGTGCCGCCGCCGGAAGACCTGTGGCCCGGCATCGAGGCGCGTATCGCCGCTGCGCCCGCGCACGCGCGCAGCCCGCAAGACGTGCGCCACGTGCACGCGCGCCGTCTGGCACCGTGGGCCGTCGCCGCGTCGCTGCTGCTGGCGGTGGGATTTCTGCATCAGCTTGAACCGGGAACCGGCCACCAGCCCGTGCCGGGGAATCCGCTGATTCGCCAGCAGGCCGTGTCCATGGCCCTGGATTACGAAAAAGCGCTGGCGCACCTGCAGCAGTCCGGCACGCGTGGTGATGTCCAAGCCGCGCTTGAAGAGCTGGATCGCAGCGCAGCGCAGATCCTCATCGCAATCGAGCACGACCCGGAATCACGCTTCCTGCTCGAGCAGCTGCGCCGCACCTACAACAGTCGCCTGCAGCTGACGCAGCGCGCCGCCCTGACCTGAGGAAACAACCATGCGCATCAGCCCCATCGCACACAACCCCCGCCGCATCCTGCTGCTGGCTGCCCTGCTGGCCCTGCCGTGCACCCTGCTGGCGGCCACGCCCATCGACCAGCGGCGGCCACTGGATGCGAACGGCCGCGTCGACATCGAAAACCTCAAGGGCCGCATCCAGGTGCGCGCCTGGGAGCGCCAGGAAGTACAGATCAGCGGCAGCCTGGGTGACGGCGTGGAGGCACTGCTGATCGAGGGCGACCGCGGTCATCTGCTGGTCAAGGTCAAATATCCCAAGGGCAACGGCTGGGGCGGCAGCAAGACCGGTCCCACCGACCTGCAGTTGACCATACCGCTGCGGGCCGAGCTGAAGATCGAGTCGGTGTCTGCCGACGTGGATGTGTCCGGAGTGGCCTCCAGCAAGCTGTCCATCGACAGCGTGAGTGGCGACGTGCTGCTGGCCGCAGCACCGCGAAAAGTGGAGGTGGAAACGGTGAGCGGCGACCAGCGGCTTACCGTCAACAGCGCCGAGGTCAAGGCGAATAGCGTCAGCGGCGATCTGGTGCTGCGCGGTCGCATGGACGGCGAAATCAAGACCGAGACGGTTTCAGGCGACATCGACGTGGTCGTCAACGGTGAGCGCATCAGCGAACTGTCCGCCAGCACGGTCAGTGGCGACGGAAAATTCAGCACCGCGCTGGCGCCGCGAGCCGAGGTCGCGCTGGAGAGCGTCAGTGGCGACCTGACCCTGGTGCTGCCGGGTGATGTTTCCGCCCAGGCGCGCGGCTCCAGCTTCAGCGGCAGCATCAGTGCGCCGCAGGCCACGGTAAGCAAGCCAGAGCATGGCCCGGGCTCCAGCTTCAGCGCACGCTATGGCACCGGCGATGGCAGGATCGAGATCGAAACCTTTTCCGGCAACGCGACCATCCGCCTGGAATGATCCCGCGCTGAGGCCGCGACCGCCTGCAGGCGCGCTCGGCTACCATGCCGTGCATGGCCCTGTCGCTTGAACTGATCGATGCCCTGAAGCGCACCCTGCGTGCGCAGGGCATCACCTATCGGGACCTGGCCCTGCGGCTCAAGCTCAGTGAAGCCTCGGTCAAGCGGATGTTCTCGCAGCGGGCCATGACCCTGCAGCGCCTGGAGCAGGTCTGCGAAGTGCTGGAC
>JAJAZJ010000285.1 GCA_026785795.1 Pseudoxanthomonas sp. | reverse complement strand
GGGCACGGTGATCCGCGGTGACGTGAACCACATCCGCATCGGCGCGCGCACCAACGTGCAGGACGGCAGCATCATCCACGTCAGCCACCACAGCCCGTACACCCAGGCCGGCCACCCCACCCTGATTGGCGAGGACGTCACCATTGGCCACGGCACCATCATCCATGCCTGCACCATCGGCGACCGCTGCCTGATCGGCATGGGCGCCTGCATCCTGGATGGAGCCACCGTGCAGGACCGCGGTTTCGTCGGCGCCGGCGCGGTGGTTGGGCCGGGCAAAACGGTGGGCGAAGGTGAGCTGTGGCTGGGCAATCCGGCGCGGCCGGCACGTCGGCTGACCGACCGGGAAATCGAAAGCCTGCTGTATTCGGCGCAACACTACGTGCGCCTGAAGGACCAGTACCTCAACGAAGCGCCGTGAAAGCGCGCGCTGCCGTGGAGTGGCCCATCGTGGTTCCCGGGGTTCCCGCCCAGGCCGCGTGCGTGTCAGGCCACCAGCACGACCGCGACAGGACTAATCCGCCGTGAACAGTGTGGCGTCCTCGGCCCGCAGCGCATCGTGCAAGGCTGTCGTATCAGGGCGCACACCGTGCCACAGTTCGAAACTGGCCGCCGCCTGCTCCACCAGCATCCCCAATCCATCCACGATGTCCCGGCAGCCCGCAGCCCGCGCCCAGGCCATGAACGGAATGGCCGCCTCGCCGTAGTTCAGGTCCACGGCCAGGGTGCGCGGAGTAGATAGTTGGGTGGGCAGGGCAAGGCCGTCATTGCCGTCGCGCGCAGCAGAGGTGGCATTGATGATCATGCCAAAGTTGCCCTGGTTGACCAGATCATCCCAGTAGCGCGAGTGGGCGCGCTCGGGATCGCCCAGCACGTCCGCCAGCGCGTCGGCACGCGCGGAGCTGCGGTTGGCGATGACCAGTTCCGGCACCCCTGCATCCAGCAGTGCCGGCGCCACTCCGCGCGCGGCGCCACCGGCGCCCAGCAGCAGCGTGCGCCGACCGCGCAGGTCCAGGCCGTGGCGTTCGGTCAGGTCGCGGACCAGCCCTACGCCATCGGTGTTGTCGCCATGCCACTGGCCTTCGTTGCGGACCAGGGTGTTCGCCGCGCCGGCGCGCACGGCACGCAAGCTGTTGACGCCGCACAGCGCGAACGCCGCCTGTTTCAACGGCAGGGTGACATTGCCGCCCTTGCCACCCGCGTCGGCAAACGCCTGCAGCGCCTGCGGCAGGTTTTCCGCCGTGGTGTCGATGGCTGCGTAGTCCATCGTGACGCCGACCTGGCGTGCGAACTCGGCGTGGATGCGTGGTGACAGGGAATGGGAAACCGGATGTCCGAAAACGGCGTAATGGCTCATGCTTGCTCCTTGTGTAAACGGCTTGCGGCAGCAGCGCCTGCGCAGCGGCGCGCGCTGTGTGGAAAGCCTGCAGTCGGCGGATTGGCCGCTGCAGCAACAGTTTCTTTCAGGGTCTAGGCGTCCGCCTGCTTGAGCCAGCGCGCGGCATCCAGTGCAAAGTAGGTCAGCACGCCATCGGCGCCGGCGCGCTTGAAGGCGGTGAGTGCTTCCAGCACGCAGGCACGCTCATCCAGCCAGCCGTTGGCGGCTGCAGCCTTGAGCATCGCGTATTCGCCGCTCACCTGGTAGGCGAACGTGGGCACCCCGAACTCGTCCTTCACCCTGCGCACCACGTCCAGGTAGGGCATGCCGGGCTTGACCATCACCATGTCGGCGCCTTCCTCCAGGTCCATCCCGACCTCGTGCAGCGCCTCGTCGGAATTGGCCGGGTCCATCTGGTAACTATGCTTGCTGCCGGCGCCCAGGCTGCCGGCGCTGCCCACTGCATCGCGGAACGGGCCGTAGAACGCGGACGCGTACTTGGCCGAGTAGGCCATGATGCGCGTGTGCAGGTGGCTGTCGCTTTCCAGCGCGTTGCGAATCGCACCGATGCGGCCATCCATCATGTCGCTGGGTGCGACGATGTCGGCGCCGGCGCGCGCATGCGACAGCGCCTGCTTGACCAGCGCCTCGACGGTGGCGTCGTTCAACACGTAGCCGCCGTCATCGATGATCCCGTCCTGGCCGTGGGTGGTGAACGGATCCAGGGCCACGTCGGTGATCACACCCAGCCCGGGGAAGCGCTGTTTCAGCGCCCGCACCGCGCGCTGGACCAGACCCTGGTCGTCCCATGCGGCGCTGCCGTCAAGCGATTTGGCCTGCGGCGCGGTCACCGGAAACAGCGCCAGCGCCGGCACGCGCAGCGCCACTGCCTGCTCGGCCACCTTGAGCAGTTCGTCAATCGACAGACGCTCCACCCCGGGCATGGAGGGCACCGACTCGCGGCCCTGCAGGTCGTGCACGAAGACGGGATAGATCAGGTCGTTGGCGGTCAGCACGTGCTCGCGCATCAGCCGACGGGAAAATTCGTCGCGGCGCATTCGGCGTGGTCGGGTATGCGGATAGGCCATGCGATTTCCTTGATCAATGGCGCGATCATACGCCCAGCGGCGCGGCGCTTCCTTGTGCAGTGGGCGACCGCGCCACGCTAGGATAGGACGCATGCAGACCCTGCGTTCCCTGCCTCCCCTTGCGCGCCGATGCCTGGCCACGCTGGCGCTGCTGGCTGCGCTGTGCTGGATGGGGCCGCTGCTGACCGCATTCGAACCGCATTCGCCGGACTGGAATTCACTGTCCGTGCCTCCCGGAGTGAACGGCCACTGGTTCGGCACCGATGCCATTGGCCGCGATGTGTATGCGCGCACCCTGGCCGGTGGGCGCCTGTCGTTGACCATCGGCCTGCTGGCCAGCGTGGTGGCCCTGGTCATCGGGCTGGGCTATGGCGCGACCGCCGGGCTCGCGGGCGGCACCGCCGAGCGGCTGATGGTGCGGGTGCTGGACGTGTTTTCCGCGCTGCCGTTCCTGCTGGTGGTGATCCTGCTGCTGACCCTGTTTGATCGCTCGATGGGCCTGCTCTTGCTGGCCATTGGTGGCTACGTGTGGATTGACCTGGCCCGGGTCATGCGCGCCGAAGCGGCGCGCCTGCGCGAGGCGCCGTTCGTGCTGGCAGCGCAAGCCGCCGGAGCCAGCCTCAGCCAGCGGCTGCGCTGGCATGTATTGCCCAACCTGCTGCCGCTGGCCTTTGTGTATCTGGGCATGATCCTGCCGCAGGCGATCCTGGTGGAAAGCTTTCTGGGCTTCCTGGGCCTGAGCGTGGACGAGCCCTCCGCCAGCTGGGGCACGCTGCTGGCCGAAGGGGTGCAGGAGCTGGACACGGCGCCCTGGACGCTGCTGTTCCCGGCCGGCTTCCTGGTGGTCACCCTGGCCGCGTTCCAGTTCCTGGGCGACGGGCTGCGCGACTGGATGGACGTCCGTGGCGAAGGTGGGCGTGCTGAACGTAACCAGCCCGCAGCCGCATGATCCCCCACACCCATATTGAACTCTCGGAACTGCGTGTAACCGCCGGCGCGCATGAGCTGCTTGCTGGACTTTCGCTCGAATTGCATGGCGGTGAGTGCGTGGGACTGGTGGGTGAATCGGGCAGTGGCAAGAGCCTGACTTCGCTGGCGCTGCTGGGATTGCTGCCGGCAGGTCTGCGCGGGCAGGCCAGGCTGCGTGTGGACGGGCAGGAGATAGGTTTTGGTTCTCGCGAACATGCCGCCTTGCGTGGCCGCGTGTTTGGACTGGTGCCACAGGATCCGCTGGCCGCACTGCATCCGCTGCGCCGCATTGGCGCGCAGCTGGTGGAAACACTGCGGATCGGACGTGGCATGTCGCGCCAGGTCGCGCAGGCCGAGGCCGAAGCCCTGCTGACGCGCGTGCAGTTGCCGGATCCGCGACAGGCAATGAGCAAGTATCCACACACCTTCTCCGGTGGCCAGCGCCAGCGCATCTCCATCGCCCTGGCGCTTGCCACGCAGCCACGCATCCTGATTGCCGACGAGCCAACTTCAGCGCTCGATGCACGCATCGCCCGCGACATCCTCGACCTGCTGGATGCGCTGCGACGCGAGGAAAACCTGGGCCTGCTTTTGATCAGCCACAACCTGCCCCTGGTTGGTGCCTACGCGCAGCACGTGCTGGTGCTGCAGCGTGGCGCAGTGGTGGAGCGAGGTGACACCCGCGCCGTATTCACCGCTCCCCAGCATGCGTATACGCGCGAACTACTCGCTGCAGACCAGCTGCACGCACTGCCAAGGCCCGCCACGGGTGCGCCGGTGTTGCTGCAGGCCGAGAACCTGCGTATGCGCTATCGCGGCGCCAGGAGCGATGCGCTGGGTGGCGTCAGCGTGAGGCTGCACCGCGGGGAAGGCCTGGCCTTGGTGGGTGAATCCGGCAGCGGCAAGAGCACGCTGGGCCGTGCGCTGCTGCAGTTGCTGCGTGGCGCGTCCGGCCGCATCACCCTGGATGGCGTTGCGCTGGATTCACTGGACGCGGCGGGATTGCGCAAGTTGCGACGGCGTATGGGCGTGGTGTTCCAGGATCCCTATGCATCGCTGGATCCGCGCCTCAGCATTGCCGACGTCATCGCAGAGCCCCTGCGCATCCACGGCATCGGCAATGGCGCTGTCCGGCGCGCACAAGCGCTGGAATTGCTGGAGACCGTGGGCCTGGACGCCGATGCGCTGGACCGCCATCCGCACCAGTTTTCCGGCGGCCAGCGCCAGCGTATTGCCATCGCCCGGGCGCTCGCCACCTCGCCGGACCTGCTGGTCTGCGACGAGGCCGTCTCGGCGCTGGATGCCCACCACCGCGCGTCGATCCTAGCGCTGCTGTCGCGGCTGAAGCGCGAGCGCGGGCTGGCTCTGCTGTTCGTCACCCATGACCTGGCCGCGGCGTCGACCGTGGCCGAACGCATCGCGGTGCTGGAGGCAGGCCGGATCGTGGAAACCGGATCGACGGTGGAGGTACTGGGCAATCCGCAACACCCGCACACGCGCGCGCTGGTCGCGGCTCGGCCCGCGCCGATACAGGCTGTCGGCGCCGGGGCCTAGCGGATTCTTGGGCCGCTGCGCCGCCGACAGGCGCTGCGGGGGTGGTGTCAGATTACGCCGCCGCCGATACCCAGGCGCACGATGCCCACCACGATCACGATCCCGTTCAGCAGCAGGCCCGCCTTGGCGCGGCCGTTGTTTGCTTTCGAAGTGAACAGGATGCCGATCGCGGCAATGATGGCGCCGACCACGGCAAACGGGATCACGATCCAGTTGGCCCAGCCCAGCAGCGGGATCAAGGCCAGGACCATGAACACCATGCCGGCAATGCCCCAAATCAAGCTGATCAAACCCATGCCCATGCTCCGTTGAACTCGGCGGACTATAGCGCAACGATGCAGGGAATCCGCAAATCCGGGGGCGGCGACGCAGCAGCAGCGCGAGGTATGCCACTATTCAGTGGTTTCAGCGGATCATCCGCCCATGCCGTCCCAAAGGAACCCCGCCATGACCGTCATCCGTCTTGCCGTCGCGCTGCTGCTGGCTTCTGCGCTGGGTGCCTGCGCCAGCAGCTCAAGGGTCATGCTGGGCCAATCCTATGCCCCGGTCGACCCGTCGCAGGTGCGTATCTACACCACGCCGCCGCCGGGCTCGGTCGAAATCGCCCAGCTGGAGTCTTCCAGCGCAATGGGTTTCGGCACCCAGGGCCAAACCGACGCCGCCGTTGATCGACTGAAGCGCGAAGCGGCCGCGCTGGGCGCGAACGGGGTGGTGCTGCTGGGCGTGGGCTCCACGCCGTCCGCCGGCGGCATGTCGGTGGGTGCCGGCAGCTTCGGCAGCAATGTGGCAGGCGGCATAGGCATTGGCATCCCGACCACGCAAAAGCGCGCCGCGGGCGTGGCGATCCGGGTGCCGGCCGCCTCCATCCCGCCGGCGGAACCCGCGCCCAGGCCCTGACCCGGCTGCGGCATCCGGCCAAGGCCATCAGCTCATCGCGGAACAGGGCGCTGCGGCTTGAAAGCAAGCTCGCGCGATTGCAAGCGCCTAGGGGGTTTGCGCGACGGGCAACAGGTCGGCCGGCAGGGTGGGCTCGGACAGGATCTGCTCCATCGTCGCCCAGCGTGCTTCTGAGGTGGTGCCAGCAGCCTGCACATGGGCGCGTACCAGGTCCAGGCCCAGGCCATAGTTGATGACGTAGCTGCGGTACTTGTCGGTAAAGCCGATCGACTGCTCCGCACGCTCGGGAGACAGCAGCTGGTAGTGCTGGGCCAGGCGCACGGCTTCGGCACGACTGATGCGGCCATCCAGGTAGTCGCGCGCAATGGTCAGGCGAGCGCCTGACAGCGCGCTGCGTGCTTGCTCAAGCCGTGTGTTGAGTTCGGCCAGCGCCGGGTCCAATCCCGCCAGTGGATACAGCACGTCACGTTCGAAGGCCTGCTTCTCATCGTCGGGAAACGCAAGTTCAATGCCGTAGTTGGCCGAGCCCTCCGCGATCAGCGACATCGGGCTGTACAGCGGATAGACGGTGAACTCCTGCCACCCACGCTGCCGGGCCAGACGCTGCTCCAGCAGCAGGTTCAGCACGTGGTGTCCCGGATAGCCCTCATGGCAACCCAGGTCCACGGCACGGCTTATGAGCACCGGCAGGTCGGTATTGATCTGGATCAGGCTGGTCGCGTTGCCCTGGTACCAGTTGTAGCCGGACCACGGCTGTTGGGTGACGAGCTGCAGGGTGAACTGCTCGCCGGTAGGCAGGGCGATGTGCTCGACCGTGCGCCGCCTGCATTCGGCGATGGAGGCCTGCATCACCGCGGTCAATTTTGCCGAAGGAATCGCAGTGCGGCCAAGAAACGCATCCACCCGCTGCCACAGCGGGCCTTCGCCGGGGATCAGGGTTTCAATCTTGAGCAGGGCTGGATCATAGGCAGACAGGGGCTTAAGCGCGGGACGCAGTGCGTACAGGCCCTCGGCTTCGCGATCGAAGTCCAACGATTCGCCCGCAATCATCGCCATGCGCGTGCGGGCGGCGATCAGCTGTGCGGCAAGCAGGCGTTTGCGCTTGATTTCCAAAGGCGCCAGCGCGGCCTCATCAACCGCAGACAGTTGCGCAAGCAGCGTTTCGGTAGCGCTACGCAGTCCCGGCAGCGGGCGCGGTGCACGTTTGGCCTGCTGCGCCCACGCCGCCGGGCCGTAATACGCATCGACGTAGCCCGGTTCGTGCTCGCCGATCTCCAGGGTCAGGTGAACGTAGGCCTCGGCAATCGGATCGAGCTGCATGCGCGACACTTCGCTGCTTGCGATGGCGGGAGCGGGAGCCGTGGCGGTGGAAATCATCATTATTGTGGCCAGCATGAGCTGCATGCAGCGTCTCCGGGTGTCATGGGTTTACTTCCGGGTGGCACCTTGCCCGAACAGGTGCTTGCGCGCCTCCTCGCTCAACGGCTTGCCGGCCTGCGCATTCACCCTGGCGGTCCATGCGTAGGCGCGCGCGGTCGCTGGACGCGCGGCGATAGCGTCGTGCCAGCGCTTGAGGTTGGGCAGGGCGTTGAAATCAGGGCTCATGTCCGGATACACGTCGATCCAGGGATAGCTGGCCATATCCGCGATGCTGTACTGGTCGCCCGCAAGGAAGGCATGGTCTGCCAGGCGCCTGTCCATCACGCTGTGCAGGCGTACGACCTCGTTGCGGTAGCGGTCCATGGCATACCCGATTTTTTCCGGGGCATAGACGTGGAAGTGGCCCATCTGCCCACTCATCGGCCCCAGGCCGCCCATCTGCCAGAACAGCCATTCCAGCGCGGTGGTGCGGCCGCGCAGGTCTGCAGGCAGGAACTGGCCGGCCTTGTCGGCCAGGTAGAGCAGGATGGCGCCGGACTCGAACACGCTCAGCGGCGGTCCACCGTCGGCCGGGGCATGGTCCACGATCGCCGGCATCTTGTTGTTGGGGGATATGGCCAGGAAATCAGGCTTGAACTGGTCGCCGGCGCCGATATTGACCGGCTTGATGGTGTACTGCTGCGCATGGCCGGCTTCGATGAGTTCTTCCAGCAGCAGGGTGATCTTGTGGCCGTTGGGCGTGGGCCAGTAATACAGGTCGATCATGCGATGGCTCGCTGCTGATGGGGGACGACGAGTGTAGCGCCGACCCCTGTCTGGGAGCCACCGCGCGCAGCGTCCGAGACGTTTACGGTCGCAGAAACCACGCGAGGGCCGCGGAAACGTGCCGCGACTTCATCATCGCTGGGACCATGTTGGGCACCACCGTCGACGCCATTTTCCTACTGTCGGCCATTGGTGTTGCGTGGACTGGCTGCCTCCTGCAGCAGACCACGCATCGGGCCAAGCCTGCGGCGCACCGTTTTATCCATGCGCATCTTCAGGCGATGCAACACACTTGACTCGCTGAAGCACACTGGCTGGCATGCCGTTGTACCCTTGACCTGGCGTGTTGGTAGCGGGAGGGTGGCGGTTCATGGAAGGCACAGGCGAAAAGAGTACATCCACCCCTGCCGGGGTCATTGTTCCCGGCTGGAGGCGGTTTCTGGTGCTGGGCGTGGTCCTGTCCTGCACGCTTGTGTTGCTTGCCCTGCTGCTGGCTTGGCGCGAACAGCATCTACTGCACCAGCAGGCGGTGTCACGCTCCTATCTGGTGGCCGAGGGCATCGAGCGGCAGCTGCGTGACCGGCTGAAGCAGCTCGGGCAGGAGCTGCAAGACTACGCTGCGCAGGTGCCGGCAACGGATGCGCCTCTGCCTGCCTGGCATGATTCCCTGATCCACCGTCTTTCGCTGGCGGAGCACACGGAGTCTGCGGCGCAGCTGCGCGCTGGCCCAGCGCTGGTGCTGCTGCCGCCGCAGGAGGGATCTAACTTCCTGCAGGCGACCTGGGGTGACGGCACCGGGACCCGCGTCCTCGTAGAGCTGGATCCGGAATGGTTTGTGCAGCTGCTGCGCGAACGCAGTCTGGGCAGCGGCAGCGCTATCAGCCTGGTGCACGATTCACGACGTATCTACGTGCGCGCCGAGAATAATGTCGGCTTGACCGGCAAGCCGTTTCCGGAGCTGTGGATATTCCGGACTGCAAATCTTTCCTCTCGGCGTGGCTGGTTCCAGGGCAAGAGCCTGGTGGACGAACAGACGCGCTTTTTCGTCTATCAGCGCGTTGCGGGCACCCCGCTGACCATTTTGGTAAGCCATCCAGGTGACGTCATCTCTGCCCCGGCCTGGTTGTTCCTGCTTACTTCCCTGCTGATCGCCGGCGTTCTGGTGCTGATGTGGCTGTGGCTGTTGCGCGCCCATCGCGCTGTGAATGCCGAACAGGACCGACTGCTGGAAGATCTGCGCGGCAGCGCTGCGCGGCTTGAACAAGCGCAACAGGTGGTTGCCCAGGATGCCACACGAAGCGAACACGACCAGAAGCGCTTCGAGCTGATCTCGCGCGCTACCAGCGACGCGGTCTGGGATTGGGACCTCGCCAGCGGCAGCCTGTGGTGGAGCACGAGTTTCTATCGCACGTTCGGCTACCACGAGGCCGAAATTGAGCCGACGATTAGTGCCTGGACCGGCTTGGTCCACCCCGACGATCGTGAACGGGTGCTCGCTTCCCTGGCCGAAGTCGACAGCGGCTCTACGGCCGAAGAGTGGGAGCAGACCTATCGGTTCCTGCACAAGGACGGCCACTACGTCGAGGTGGTTGACCGCGGTTTCCTGGTCAGGGAGGCCGACGGGCGGATCAGTCGCATGCTGGGCGGTATGGTGGACGTGGGCGAACAGCGTGCCGCAACCAGCCAGCTGCGGCTGTTGAGCCGCGCGGTGGAGGCCAGCGGCAGTGGAATCGCGATCGCCGACGCCCTGACCCCGGACATGCCGCTGGTGTACGTTAATCCTGCGTTCGAGCGCATCACCGGCTATGCCTCCAGCGAGGTGCTGGGGCGCAACTGCAGGTTCCTGCAGGGGCAGGACAGCGAGCAGCTTGCTCTGGAAGGCGTACGCCACGCCATCGCCGAGCAGAGCGAGGCCTGGGTGCGGCTTCGCAATTACCGCAAGGACGGCACCATGTTCTGGAATGACTTCTACGTTGCGCCGGTGGTGGATGACATCGGCACGGTCACCCATTTCCTGGGCATCCAGAACGATGTTTCCGAACACTACCACTACGAGCAGCAGCTCGCCTACCGTGCCTCGCATGATGCGCTCACTGGCCTGCCAAACCGGCAGCTGCTCCGCGACCGGCTGCAGATGGCGGTCGCCGCCGCGGAAAGCGCCGGGCGCCGGGTCGCCGTGGTGTTCATCGATATCGATGATTTCAAGCTGGTCAACGACAGCCTGAATCATGCCGCGGGTGACGAGGCGCTGGCCCTGATCGCCCAGCGCCTGTTGGAAGAAATTGAACCAGGCGACATGGTCAGCCGGTTTGGTGGCGATGAGTTCGTGATCCTGCTGCCCGACTTCACGGACGATGCGCGCGTGCACCGGCTGATTGCGCGCACCAGTCGCGCCTTGTCCGTGCCCATGTTCATTTCCGGCATCGAGCACGTGCTCACCCAGAGCATCGGCTGGTGCACCTATCCGGAATGCGGCAACGATGCCGAAACCCTGCTCAAGCACGCAGACATCGCCATGTACGAAGCCAAGCGCATGGGCCGTAACCGCAGCGTCCAGTACAGCCCGCAGCTCAAGGAAAGTGTGTCCCGACGCCTGCAGCTGGTAGGCAGCTTGCGCGAAGCCCTTGAAAAAAAGCAGTTCGTGCTTGCATTCCAGCCGATCTACGACCGCGACGGGCGGCCGCGCGCCCTGGAGTGCCTGGCGCGCTGGCAGCATCCACAGCGCGGCCTGCTTCCGCCCTCGGAATTCATCCAGGCTTGCGAGGAAAGCGGGCTGATTGTGGAGCTGGGCCGGCGCACCCTGCATGAAGCGGCCAGGCATCACGCTTTGCTGGCCGCTGCCGGGCTGGGTCATCTGCGCCTCGCAGTGAATGTGTCTGCTACCCAGTTCGCGCATACGCTGGAGCAGGACGTTGCCGATGTGGTGCGAGATTTCTCACTTCCCCACGGGGTGCTGGAGCTGGAGCTCACCGAGAGCGTAATCATGGACAACCCTGACGGCGTGATCCAGACCATGCGTCGGCTTGCCGACCTGGGTGTGTGCCTGTCGATCGACGACTTCGGTGCGGGTTACTCCAGCCTGGCCTACCTCAAGCGTTTGCCCATTCACCGGCTGAAAATTGACCGTTCTTTCGTCAAGGACCTGCCCGATGACCGCGATGCAGGCTCCATCTGCAGCTCAATCATTGCCCTGGCGCACAACCTGGGGCTGCATACCGTCGGTGAAGGGGTGGAAACCGAGCAGCAGCGGGACTGGCTGGTGGCCAATGGTTGTGACGAAATGCAGGGTTACCTGATGGCCAGGCCCGCGTCTTTCGACGCCGTCCTGTCGCTGTTGACGAAATAGGCGGGCACCGCTGCCGGTTAAACTGGCTGCATGGATGTCTCCCACCTGCTCGATGAACTGAATCCCGCCCAGCGCGAGGCCGTGTCCGCCGCGCCCGGGCACTATCTGGTGCTGGCCGGCGCCGGTTCCGGCAAGACCCGGGTGCTGACCCATCGCATCGCATGGCTCAACGAAGTGCACGGCGTACCGGTGCACGGCATCTTCGCGGTCACTTTCACCAACAAGGCGGCCGGGGAGATGCGCCACCGCGCCGACCTGCAGCTGCGCAACGGCAGCCGTGGCATGTGGATAGGCACCTTCCACGGTCTGGCCCATCGCCTGCTGCGCATGCACTGGCAGGAAGCCGGGCTGCCGGAAAGCTTCCAGGTGCTGGATTCGGACGACCAGCTGCGCCTGGTCAAGCGGGTGGTGCAGCAGATGGAGCTGGATGACAACCGCTTCCCGCCGCGGCAGATCGCGTGGTGGATCAATGCGCAGAAAGACGAAGGCCGCCGCGCGCAGCACATCCAGCCGGGCGACGACCCGTGGACCGACACCCTGCGCCGCGCCTATGCGCTCTACCAGGAGCGCTGCGATCGTGCTGGGCTGGTTGATTTCGCCGAGCTGCTGCTGCGCGCGCATGAGCTGCTGCGTGATCACACGGCGCTGCTTTCGCACTACCGCGCGCGCTTTCGCGAGATTCTGGTGGACGAATTCCAGGACACCAACGCCATCCAGTACGGATTCGTGCGCCTGCTCGCGGGTGACAGCGGGCATGTGTTCGTGGTCGGCGATGACGACCAGGCCATCTATGGCTGGCGTGGTGCGAAGGTGGAGAACGTACAGCAGTTCCTGAAGGACTTCCCCAGCGCGCAGACCGTCCGCCTGGAGCAGAACTACCGCTCCACGTCCAACATCCTGGGCGCCGCGAATGCGGTGATCGCGCACAATCCCGGGCGCATCGGCAAGCAGCTGTGGACCGAGGCCGGCGACGGCGACCCCATCGACGTCTATGCCGCCTACAGCGAGATGGATGAGGCAGGTTTCGTGGTCGAACGCATCCGCCAGTGGGTGCGCGACGGCGGCAGTCATGGCGACTGCGCCATCCTGTACCGCAGCAACGCCCAGTCACGCGCTTTCGAAGAGCGGCTGCAGGCTGAACCGCGGGTTCCGTTCCGGGTGTACGGCGGCATGCGTTTCTTCGAGCGCGCCGAGATCAAGGACACTCTGGCCTACCTGCGTCTGGTGGGCAATCGTAACGACGACGCGGCGTTCGAGCGCGCGGTCAATACGCCCACGCGCGGCATTGGCGACCGTACCCTGGACGAAGTGCGCAAGCGCGCGCGTGAGCAGGCGCAGTCACTGTTCGCGGCGGCGCTTGCGCTTTCCACCGGCAACGAGCTGTCCGCGCGCGCGCGCAACGCGCTGGCTGGGTTCATCGCCCTGATCGAGGGACTGGCTGTCGGGAGCGCCGAGTTGGAGCTCAAGGACAAGATCGACCATGTGCTGGTGCGGTCTGGCCTGCGCGATTTCTATCTCAATGAGAGCAAGGGCCAGCTAGATTCGCGCACCGACAACCTGGATGAACTGGTGTCGGTCGCCTCGCGCTTCGTGCGCCGCGATGAAGAGGAGCTGGAAGGCATGTCCGACCTGGTCGCTTTCCTTGCCTATGCCTCGCTGGAAGCCGGTGAGGGCCAGGCCCAGGCCGACGAGGACGGCGTGCAGCTGATGACCCTGCATTCGGCCAAGGGACTGGAGTTCCCGGTGGTGTTCCTGAGCGGCCTGGAGGAGGGCCTGTTCCCCAGCGGCAAATCGCTGGAGGAAAGCGGGCGCCTGGAAGAAGAGCGCCGCCTGGCGTACGTGGGAATTACCCGTGCGCGCCAAAAGCTCGTGATCAGCTACGCCGAAACCAGGCGCATCCACGGCCAGGACACCTACAACCCGCCTTCGCGCTTCCTGCGTGAGCTGCCGCCACACCTGCTGCATGAGGTGCGCCCCAAGTCAGTCACCGCAATGCGCCCTTCGCCTGCCGGCGCTGCGCACAGGGGTGCGCATGTACCCCTGGATCCTGCACCGCTCAGCCTGGGCGCCAACGTGCAGCACGCCAAATTCGGCCAGGGCGTGGTGACGGACTACGAGGGCAGCGGTGCGCACGCCCGCGTACAGGTCAACTTCGACGACGAGGGCAGCAAGTGGCTGGTACTGGCCTATGCCAACCTGCAGCTGCTGTGAGCCTGCTTGTTCAAGCTCTCTGCATCGCGCGTTCCGATAAAAAGCCGGCGCGACGCCGGCTTTTTTTCTGCTCCTGGGTGGCTCAACCCGGATTGAAGGCCAGGGTACGACGCGTGGTGGTCGGCGTATCGATGGGTGCGAAGCGCCAGCGGCGAGCGGCGTTGAGCGCTTCGCGGTCGAACACGCGCGGCGGCGAGGCACGCACTACGCGCGCGCCGGTGACCGAGCCATCGGTGCCGACGGTGATTTCCACCACGACTTCACCGCTGGTGCCCGCGCGCAGGGCCTCGGGCGGGTAGCGCGGGGGGGGTGCGCTGACCACCTGCAGGGTGTTGCCCGCCGTGGCCGCAGCGACTGCCGCTGGGCGCGGCGCTGGCGTCGGTGTCGCGGCAGCAGCCGCTTCACGCTGGGCACGCTCGGTGGCTGCGACGCGCGCGGCTTCGGCGGCGCGCGC
>JAJAZJ010000284.1 GCA_026785795.1 Pseudoxanthomonas sp. | reverse complement strand
GCCCTGCATGCCAGCCTTGAAGCCAACCATTGAGCCATGGGAACCCGTACAAATGAACAGCAGCATGCATGACCCAGCCGCACTGCGGGCCGCCATCGAGGACGCATTCGAACACCGTGCCGAGCTATCAGTCGGCCAGATCGAGGCGACGGTCAAGCCCGCGGTCGCGCAGGTCATTGCCGGCCTGGAGGCCGGCAAGCTGCGTGTCGCCGAACCGGGCGATGACGGCAAGTGGCGGGTCAATGAATGGCTGAAGAAAGCGGTGCTGCTGTATTTCAAGGTCAACGACATGGCCGTCATCGACGCGCATCCCGCTCCCTTCTGGGACAAGGTGGAGTTACGCTTCGCCGGCTACAGCGAGGCCCGTTTTCGCGAGGCTGGGGTGCGCGTGGTGCCCGGCGCAGTGGCGCGGCGCGGCACCTATTTCGGCAGGGACGTGGTGCTGATGCCCAGCTTCGTCAACATCGGCGCCTACGTAGGCGAGGGCAGCATGGTCGACACGTGGGCCACGGTAGGCTCATGCGCGCAGATCGGAAGCCACTGCCATCTTTCCGGCGGCGTGGGCATAGGCGGCGTACTGGAGCCATTACAGGCGTCGCCCACCATCATCGAGGACCACTGCTTCGTCGGAGCGCGTTCGGAAGTGGTGGAAGGCGTAGTGGTCGGCCATCACAGCGTGATCGGCATGGGCGTATTCCTGGGTCAGTCCACGCGGATCTACAACCGCGCGACCCGCGAGGTTTCCTACGGCTACGTGCCGCCGGGCAGCGTGGTGGTGTCCGGTTCGCTGCCGGCCGAAGATGGCTCGCATTCGCTGTACTGCGCGGTCATCGTCAAGCAGGTGGACGAGAAAACACGCTCCAAGACCTCGATCAATGAACTGCTGCGCGGCCTGGCGGACTGAAACTTCCCTTCTCCCATCGGAAGAAGGTGGCGCGAAGCGCCGGATGAGGGTGAGAGCCGTCCAGGGGCCTGGATCCAAGGGTGCGGCAGTAGGCTGACCCAACCCTTCCTCCGGGTTGCGGGAGCATTGAACCGGTATGACAGGACTTGCATGACCACGCTATACGGCCTGAAAAACTGCGACACCTGCAAGAAGGCCACGAAGTGGCTGGACCGCTTCGGCGTCGATTACCGCTTCGTGGACTATCGCGAGCATCCGCAGTCCGCGGAAACGCTGTCGCAGTGGTCGCAGCAGGCGGGCGGCTGGGACGCCTTGATCAACAAATCGTCCACCACCTGGCGGCAGCTGCCGCAGAACCGCAAGGCCCCGGGCTCGGGTGCGGAGTGGAAGCTCCTGCTGAAAGAGTATCCGCAGCTGATCCGTCGGCCTGTGGTGGTGACCGCTGATGGGGCAATGGCCCAGGGATTCAGCGACAATGGCTTCAAGCAGCGTTTTGGGGTGCAGAAATGACCGATGTGCTTGCGTTGACGATGGACTTGATGGGGCGTCCTTCAGTCACGCCCGCCGATGCGGGTTGCCAGGCGCTGATTGGCGAGCGGCTGAAGCAGGCGGGGTTCCATTGCGAACATATGCGCCTCGGCGAGGTGGACAACCTGTGGGCCACCCATGGCAACGGGCAGCCGGTGCTGGTATTGCTGGGACATACCGACGTCGTGCCATCCGGGCCAAGGGAGGCATGGTCCAGCGACCCGTTTGAGCCGGTGATCCGCGAGGGCGTGCTGTACGGCCGCGGCGCCGCGGACATGAAAGGCAGCGTCGCTGCGTTCGTGCTTGCGCTGGAGCAGTTTGTCGCTGCGCACCCACACCATAAAGGCACCGTTGCCCTGCTGCTCACTTCCGATGAGGAGGGCGATGCCATCAATGGCGTGCGTCGTGTGGCGCAGCTGTTCCGCGAGCGCGGGCAGGGCATCGACTGGTGCATCACCGGCGAGCCTTCCTCCACCCGGCGGCTGGGCGACCTGTTGCGCGTCGGCCGACGCGGCACGCTGTCGGCGGCGCTCACCTTGAAGGGCATCCAGGGCCACGTGGCCTATCCGCACACGGCGCGCAACCCTGTGCACCAGGCCCTGCCTGCGCTGACCGAGCTGGTCGAACGCTGCTGGGATGAAGGCTACGAGACCTTTCCGCCCACCAGCCTGCAGATTTCAAACTTCAACGCAGGCACCGGCGCCAACAACGTGATCCCGGGCCAGGCGGTCGTGCTGTTCAACCTGCGCTACAACCCGCACTGGACTGCGGCAGGCCTGGAAGCGGAAATCGGCGCCGTGCTGGACCGACATGGCCTGGAATACGAGGTGCTGTGGCAGCGCGGCGGCGAGCCGTTCTACACGCCTGAAGGCCGGCTGCGGGCCGTCGCCCGCGAGGTGTTGGCGGAATTCTCCGGGGCCGCGCCCGAGGAAAGCACCGCAGGCGGCACCTCCGACGCACGTTTCATCGCCCCGCTGGGCGCGCAGTGCATCGAGATCGGGCCGGTCAACGCCAGCATCCACAAGATCGATGAGCACGTTTCCGTTGCTGATCTGGAAGCCCTGCCGGCGCTGTATCGCACTCTGATCGAGCGCCTGCTGCTGCCGTAGGCACCCCTGATTTTGTAGAAGCGCCTGTTAGTGCCGCAGGCACCTCCGCTGTTGCAAGAGCCCGAGCAGTTGTAGGAGCGCCTGCCAGTGCCGCAGGAACCCCCCGCTGTTGTAGGAGCGCCCCATGGGCGCGAGCTCT
>JAJAZJ010000283.1 GCA_026785795.1 Pseudoxanthomonas sp. | reverse complement strand
GCAGCGGGATGCGCGGGTGCGGGATGGAATCGAACGCAGTGACGGTGTGCACCGGGTCGCGGACCAGGTCGTCGATGGCCACGCTGTCGTCGGTGATGCGGTTGACAAAGCTGGAATTGGCGCCGTTCTCCAGCAGGCGCCGCACCAGGTAGGGCAGCAGGTCTTCGTGCGAGCCCACCGGCGCGTACACGCGGCAGGCGGCGTCCAGGCGGTCTGCTGGAATGACTTCGGCATACAGGTCGTCACCCATGCCGTGCAGCTTCTGGAATTCAAACGTTTTTCCTTCTCCCTGCGAGCGCTGTACCTCAGTTTTTTCTCCTTCTCCCTGCGGGAGAAGGGACAAGGCGCGGATCGCGGCAATGGTCTGCGCGTTGTGGGTGGCGAACATGGGATACAGCGCATCGATGTTCGCGAACATCCTGCGCGCGTTGGCCAAGTACGACACGTCGGTATTCGCCTTGCGCGTGAACACCGGATAGCCGCGGTGGCCTTCCACCTGTGCGCGCTTCACTTCGGCATCCCAGTAGGCACCCTTCACCAGGCGTACCGGCATGCGCCGGCCGACGCGACGGGCCAGGTCGGCGAGGAAGTCGATCACGTACGGCGTGCGTTTCTGGTAGGCCTGCACGGCCAGGCCGTAGCCTTCCCAGCCGGCCAGCGACGGGTCGGAGAAGGTGGCCTCGATCAGGTCCAGCGACAGCTCCAGGCGCTCTGATTCCTCGGCGTCGATGGTGAAACCGATGGCATAGGACCTGGCCAGCTGGGCCAGCTCCAGGATGCCCGGCGCCAGTTCGGCCATGACCCGCGCGCGTTTGGCGTGCTCGTAGCGCGGGTGCAGGGCGGACAGCTTGATCGAGATGCTGGGCGCGACGAAGACGTCCGCAAAGGGACCGGTCTTGCCGATGGCGTGGATTGCCTTGCGGTAGGCCTGCAGGTAGCGCGCCGCGTCCTGCGAGGTCAGCGCACCTTCGCCCAGCATGTCGAAGGAATAGCGGTAGTGCGCGTTGTCGCCCTTGCGGCTGCGCGACAGGGCTTCGTTGATGGTCCGGCCCATCACGAACTGGTGGCCCATGATGCGCATGGCCTGGCGCACGGCCAGGCGGATGACCGGCTCTCCCACGCGGCCGACCAGGCGCTTGAAGGCGCCGCGCACGTCGTGTTTGGTCAGGTCGTTCAGGCTGACCAGCTTGCCGGTCAGCATCAGGCCCCAGGTGGAGGCGTTGACCAGCACCGAGTCGCTTTCGCCCATGTGCCGCTTCCAGTCCGCGTCGCCCAGCTTGTCGCGGATCAGCTTGTCCGCGGTGTCCTGGTCGGGGATGCGCAGCAGCGCCTCGGCCACGCACATCAGCAGCACGCCTTCCTCGCTGCCGAGGTCGTACTGACGCATGAAGGCCTCGATGGCGCCCTGGTCCCGGGCGCGCGCACGGACCCTTTCCACCAGGTCGGCGGCCACGGCCTGCGCCTTGGCCTGGTCCTCGGCGGGCAGGCGGGCCTGTTCCACCAGTTCGCGCACGTGTTCAGTTTCGTCGCGCATCCAGGCCGCGGTGATGGCGGCGCGCAGCGGCGCAGGGGTGCCCGGCAGTTCGGGGGAAACCATCAGGTCCGCAGCGGCGCGGCCAGTGGCAGCAAGTGGGATGGCGGTCATGGCGTCCGCGGGGCGGGTTTCGGAGCCGCCTAGTGTAGTCCTTGGCGGACGGGCGAGAACCCCCCTGAACTTGCCGCAATGCGGCCCGGCGGCTACCATTTACGGGGTTTCTGCAGCCTGCTTGTGCGGTTGGCGACATGATCGAAGTGGTTTCGTCATTGCTCGATGGGCGTGGCACGCGGCTCCGGCTGCGGCCCCCTCGGGCGCTGACGGCCCGCCAGTTCAAGGCGCTGTTCGCGGTACTGGCAGGTGCAATGTGGCTGGTGGCCGGTCTGGGCTGGTTGACGGGCAATGTGTTCGCCCCGCTGTTCGCGCTCCTGCACAGCGCGCTGCTGGCCCTGGCGCTGCGCTGGCTGTGGCGCAGCGGCGAGCGCGGCGAGGACATCACCATTGGCCCGGAGCTGGTGGAAGTCAGCCGCAGCGCGGTGGCGGGGACCGCAGCCAGCGAGGTGTTCCGCGCGCATCCCTACTGGGTACGGTTGCGCATTGAAGAAACGGGCGAAAGTATTTCGCTGGCATCCAGCGGCAAGCGGGTCGAGGTGGGCACTTTCCTCGGTCCGGGCGAGCGGCGGGAGCTGGCGGGGCAACTGCAGGATTTACTGGCGGCCGCCAATGGCCGCTGACCAATGGCGCACAAGGGTCCAAGCAATGACGCAAGCGAAAGGAAACATGGGGCGCGCAGGCAAGCCGCGGGTTGCGCGGATGCTGGCAATGGCCTCGCTGCTGCTGGCACCGGTGCTGTCCTGGGCGCAGTCGGCTGATCCCCAGCGCTGGCAGCTGAACATGGGCCGTGGCGTCACCTCCACGTCGCAGAACGCCTACGAGGCGCACATGATCGCGCTGTGGGTGTGCGTGGTCATCGGCGCGATCGTGTTCGGGGCCATGGCTTACGCCATCTTCAAGTTTCGCCGGTCGAAGGGCGCGGTGGCGGCCACGTTCACCCACAACACCACGGCAGAGGTCATCTGGACGGTCATCCCGATCGTGATCCTGGTCGTGATGGCGGTACCGGCAACGCAGAAGCTGATCGCCATGTATGACACCCGCGATGCGGAAATGACCGTGAAGATCACCGGCTACCAGTGGCTGTGGAAGTACGAATACCTGGGCGAGGACGTCAGCTTCACCAGCCGCCTGGATAACAGGAGCGACCGGTTGCGCCAGAACAAGCAGTCCAGCCAGGCCGAAATCAGCGCGCATCCGCACTACCTGCGGGACGTGGACAACCCGCTGGTGCTGCCGGTGGACACCAAGGTCCGCTTCGTCATCACCGCCGACGACGTGATCCACGCCTGGTGGGTGCCGGCGCTGGGCTGGAAGCAGGACGCGATTCCCGGGTTTATCAACGAGGCCTGGACCGACATCAAGGTGCCGGGCACCTACCGCGGCCAGTGCGCCGAGCTGTGCGGCAAGGACCACGGCTTCATGCCGATCGTGGTCCGGGCCCTGCCCAAGGCTGAGTTCGCGCAGTGGCTGGCGGCGCAGAAGACCGCACCCGCCGCGCCGGTCGCCCCCGATGCACCGGTCACGCCGGCTACGCCCGTCGAAGACTTGCCCCAGGTCGCGCCGGAAGCCGCGGCCACGCTGCCAG
>JAJAZJ010000282.1 GCA_026785795.1 Pseudoxanthomonas sp. | reverse complement strand
GGCTACGCCCGTCGAAGACGCGCCCCCGGTCGCGCCGGAAGCTGCGGCCACGCTGCCAGCGGCGCCGGTGCCGGCCCCCGCCGCCGCCACGGCCGCGCCGCGGTTGGGCCGGACCTGACCCTGCCTGCGTCCTTCCCTCAACACCACGCCAGTCCGTATCCGATTTCCGAGGTAACACCCCATGGCCTACACCACCGCTGCCGATCACCACGATGACCAGGGCCACCAGCAGGGCTTCATAGAGCGTTGGTTCTTCTCCACCAACCACAAGGACATCGGCACGCTGTACCTGCTTTTCAGCTTCGTGATGTTCATCGTCGGCGCGGCCATGAGCGTGGTCATCAGGCTTGAGCTGATGACCCCGGGCCTGCAGTTCGTGAAGCCGGAGTTCTTCAACCAGATGACCACCATGCACGCGCTGGTGATGATCTTCGGTGGAGTGATGCCAGCCTTCGTGGGCCTGGCCAACTGGATGGTGCCGCTGCAGATCGGCGCGCCGGACATGGCCCTGCCGCGCATGAACAACTGGTCGTTCTGGATCCTGCCGTTCGCCTTCATCCTGCTGCTGTCGACCCTGGTGCTGCCCGGCGGCGGCCCGGCCGGTGGCTGGACCCTGTACCCGCCGCTGTCGCTGCAGGGTGGCTACAACCTGGCCTTCGTGGTCTTCGCCATCCACATGATGGGCGTCAGCTCGATCATGGGCGCGATCAACATCATCGCCACCATCCTCAACATGCGCGCGCCGGGCATCGACCTGCTGAAGATGCCGATCTTCTGCTGGACCTGGCTGATCACCGCGTTCCTGCTGATCGCGGTGATGCCGGTGCTGGCCGGCGCGGTGACCATGCTGCTGACCGACAAGTTCTTCGGCACCAATTTCTTCAACGCGGCCGGCGGCGGCGACCCGGTGATGTTCCAGCACATCTTCTGGTTCTTCGGCCACCCGGAGGTCTACATCATGATCCTGCCGGCGTTCGGCATCGTCAGCGAGATCCTGCCGACCTTCAGCCGCAAGCCGCTGTTCGGCTACCAGGCCATGGTCTACGCCACCGCCTCCATCGCCTTCCTCTCGTTCATTGTGTGGGCCCACCACATGTTCACCGTGGGCATGCCGCTGGGCGGTTCGATCTACTTCATGTTCGCGACCATGCTGATCGCCATCCCCACCGGGGTGAAGGTGTTCAACTGGGTCAGCACCATGTGGGGTGGTTCGCTCAGCTTCGAGACCCCGATGCTGTGGTCCATCGCCTTCGTGATCCTGTTCACCATCGGCGGTTTCTCCGGGCTGATGCTGGCCATCGTGCCGGCCGACTTCCAGTACCACGATACCTACTTCGTGGTTGCGCACTTCCACTACGTGCTGGTCACCGGCTCCCTGTTCACCATCATCGCCGCGGTCTACTACTGGTGGCCGAAGTGGACCGGCCGCATGTACAGCGAGTTCTGGGGCAAGTTCCACTTCTGGTGGACCATCGTGTTCGTCAACGTGCTGTTCTTCCCGCAGCACTTCCTGGGCCTGGCCGGCATGCCGCGCCGTATCCCGGACTACAACCCGGTGTTCGCGGACTGGAACATGGTCAGCTCGATCGGCGCGTTCGGCATGTTCGTCACCCCGTTCATGATGGCGCTCATCCTGTGGTCGTCGCTGCGCAATGGCGTCAAGGCCGAAGCGCGCGCCTGGGAGCACGCCAAGGGCCTGGAGTGGACCGTGCCTTCGCCGGCCCCGCACCATACCTTCACCACGCCGCCCGTACTGCGTCCGGGTGACCTGGCCCATGACGACGTGACACACTGAGCAGACCATGAGCGTACCGCAGCCCCCCGTTGACGAGCTCGCCCTGCGCCGCCGTCGTGCCGCGCGCACGGCGCTGGTGGTCGGTGGCATAGCCGTGGCGATCTACATCGCCTTCATCGCGTCAGGAGTGCTGGCCGCATGAGCGCCGACAAGTCCAACGTCTCCGGGCTGATGAAGCTGGTGGGCGTGTCGCTGGCCGCCTTCATCCTGACTTTCTCGCTGGTGCCGCTCTACCGCATCGCCTGCGAAAAAGTGTTCGGCATCCGCCTGGAGCAGGGTCCGGGCGTGGGCCAGTCCGGTGCAGCCACGGAGGCGGCGCGCAGCGTGACCGTGCAGTTCGACGGCGGGGTGAACTCCAAGCTGCCGTGGGCGTTCGAGCCCGAGCAGCTGACCATGCAGGTGGTGCCGGGCAAGCTGTATGAAGCGCTGTATTTTGCCCGCAACGAAAGCGAGCGCGCGGTCGTGGGCAGCGCGGTGCCGTCCGTCGCCCCGGCGCGTGCCTCGGGCTACTTCACCAAGACCGAATGCTTCTGCTTCACCGCCCAGACCCTGCAGCCCGGCGAAAGCCGCGACATGCCGGTCCGCTTCATCGTCGACCCGAACCTGCCGCCCGACGTGAAAACCATCACCCTGTCGTATACCTTCTTCAAGAACGAAGCCATGACCGCCCAGCTGGGCACGGGCACCACCTCGTCATCGCCGCGTGCGGCACCCTAGCAACCCGCCCACACCGTTCCAGCAACAGGAAAGCCAGCAGCATGGCCCAAACACACGCCACCGACGCCGACATCTACTTCATACCCCATCACAGCAAGTGGCCGTTCGTGGGCTCCGTGGCCATGTTCGTCACCATGGTGGGCGTGGCCAGCTGGCTGAACAACACGGCCTGGGGCAAGTGGGCGTTCTTCGCTGGCATGATAATGCTGAGTGCCACGTTGTTCATGTGGTTTGGCGACGTGATCCGGGAATCCATCAGCGGCAAGTACAACAGGCAGGTCGACGTGTCCTTCCGCATGGGCATGGTCTGGTTCATCTTCTCCGAGGTGATGTTCTTCGCCGCGTTCTTCGCCGCCCTGTTCTATGCACGTAGCCTGGCCCTGCCGTGGCTTGGCGGCGCGGGCGACGGGGTGATGACCAATGAGCTGCTGTGGGACGGCTACAGCGCCGCTTGGCCAAGCGCCGGCCCCGGCCAGGTGGGTGGCCAGTTCCAGACCATCCCGGCGTGGGGCCTGCCGCTGCTGAACACGCTGATCCTGCTGACCTCGGGCATCACCCTGACCATCGCCCATCACGCGCTGAAGGCCGAGAACCGCAAGCAGGTGCTGGTGTGGCTGGGTCTGACCGTTGTGCTTGGCGCGCTGTTCCTGTTCTTCCAGGTCGAGGAATACGTCCACGCCTACCGGGATCTGAACCTCACCCTGGGCTCGGGCATCTACGGCTCCACCTTCTTCATGCTCACCGGCTTCCACGGCGCGCACGTGTTCCTGGGCACGGTGATGCTGCTGGTGATGTGGCTGCGCGTGGCCAAGGGCCATTTCACCCGCGACAACCACTTTGCCTTCGAGGCTTCAGCCTGGTACTGGCACTTCGTCGACGTGGTGTGGCTGGGGCTGTTCCTGTTCGTGTATGTGGTTTGAGGGCAGGGAATGGAGAATAGGGAATAGGGAATAGGGAATCGTCTAAGGCGCGCTTGCTGATGGGCAACCTGGCGATTCAATTTCCGAGTGCACTCCACCTGCAAGAAGCGAAGCGGTTACCGAAGCAATCAATGGCTTGAGCGGATCGCTTTTGCGATTCCCGATTCCCGATTCCCGGCACCATCAGCCCCCAATTCCATGCGGTTTGATCACCCCGGTGTAGATGCCCAGCGCCACCAGCGCGAACAGCAGGGCCGACAGCCCGATCCGCCAGGTCAACGCGTTGACCGTGCGCTTGCTTTGTCCCTTGTCGACCAGCAGGTAGTACAGGCCGGCACCCAGGTTCCAGAAAATCAAAATCAGGAAGCCAATGATCAGCAGGGTCTTCAGTGAGTCGTTCATGGTGCGGTCTGCAGGTGGGGTGCGTGCATTATCACCGTCCCGGCAGGAACACGCGTGAGCAGGCCTACCTCAGCCCTGTTTGGATGGAGCCTGGCGGTTGCAGTCATAGCCGCGTTTACCGGCCTGGGCTTCTGGCAGCTGGGGCGGGCGCAGGAGAAGGAGGCCATGCTGGCGTCGTGGGCGCAGGTATTGGCCGAACGCCGCCCGCTGGCCCTGTCTGCGGCGGCTGATCCGGCACGTACCGCCAACTACG
>JAJAZJ010000281.1 GCA_026785795.1 Pseudoxanthomonas sp. | reverse complement strand
GTAGGCCAGCGCCTCGCGCAGCTGGGGGTGGTGGCAGTGGTGGCCGACTACCGGACCTATCCGCGCACCACGTTTCCCGGCTTTGTCGAAGACGGCGCCTCAGCGGTGGCGTGGGTCCATCGCCATGCCGCGGACTACGGCGGGGATCCTGCCCGCCTGTTCGTGGCCGGCCACTCGGCAGGCGCCCAGATTGCCGCCCTGATTGGCACCGACGCCCGCTACCTGGACGCACACCGGATGCAGCCCCGCGATCTGGCGGGCGTGATCGGACTGTCTGGACCCTACGACTTCGTGATCGGCCGGGCCTATGAGCAGGTGTTTGGTCCCCGCGGCCAGTGGCCGCAGGCACAGGCGGTGAATTTCGTGGGCGGTGATGAGCCCCCTTTTCTCCTGATCCACGGCCGCGACGACCGCGTGGTCGAAGCTCGGGACAGCCAGGAGCTGGCGGACAAGCTGCAGGCGGCCGGTGGCCGCGCTGAACTGGTCGAGCTGCCCGATGCCGGGCACCTCGCGCCCTTGGCGGCGTTTTACCAAAGGGATCGAAGCCCCGCTGTGCTTGAGGCAATCAGCGGGTTCGTGAGGGCCCCGGACTGAACGCCGGGCCGTGCCCGCGGGTTAATTAATAGTCATGAACTATCGTTATGATGTTATCTATCAATTTGCTGTATCTATCGCCCACACTTAACATTGCTGCGTTGCATCAACCCCCCTCCAACGAAGGATCCTCCCGATGTCCCTGATCAACACCCAGGTAAAGCCGTTCACCGCCAATGCCTTCCACAACGGCAAGTTCATCACCGTCTCCGATGCCGATCTCAAGGGCAGCTGGTCGGTGCTGATCTTCATGCCGGCCGCTTTCACCTTCAACTGCCCCACCGAAGTGGAAGACGCGGCGACGCACTATGCCGAGTTCCAGAAGGCCGGCGCCGAGATCTACATCGTCACCACCGACACCCACTTCTCGCACAAGGTGTGGCACGAGACCTCCCCGGCCGTCGGCAAGGCCCAGTTCCCGCTGATCGGCGACCCGACCCATCAGCTGACGCGCGCGTTCGACGTACATATCGAAGAGGAAGGCCTGGCCCTGCGCGGCACCTTCATCATCAACCCGGAAGGCGTGATCAAGACCGCGGAAATCCACGACAACGCCATTGCCCGCGACGTCAGCGAGACCCTGCGCAAGCTCAAGGCCGCCCGTTACGTGGCCAGCCACCCGGGCGAGGTATGCCCGGCCAAGTGGAAGGAGGGCGAGAAGACCCTGGCGCCTTCCCTGGACCTGGTTGGCAAGATCTGACACCGCTGCAACTCCTCCCCCAAAGAGGCGGTCCCCTCTCCCGTTCGCGGGAGAGGGTTTTTATCCGGAATACATCGACGAGACTCCCATGCTCGACACCGATCTGAAGAACCAGCTGCAGGCCTACCTTGAAAAAGTGACGCGCCCGATCCAGATCGTGGCCTCGTTGGAAGACAGCGCCAAGTCGCGCGAAATGCAGGAACTGCTGGGCGAAATCGCCCTGCTTTCCGACAAAATCACCCTGGTCGAGCGACACGATGCCGACGTGCACACGCCGTCGTTCGCCCTCAACAGCCCCGGCCACGACATCCACCTGCGCTTTGCCGGCCTGCCGATGGGCCATGAATTCACTTCGCTGGTGCTGGCCCTGCTGCAGGTTGGCGGCCATCCCTCGCGCGCCGCGCAGGACGTGATTGAACAGATCAAGGGCCTGGAAGGTGAGTACAAATTCGAAACCTATTTCTCGCTGTCCTGCCAGAACTGCCCGGACGTGGTGCAGGCGCTGAACCTGATGGCGGTGTTGAACCCCAACATCCAGCACGTGGCCATCGACGGCGCCCTGTTCCCGGACGAAGTGGAAGCACGCCAGGTCATGTCGGTGCCCACCATCTTCCTCAACGGCGAAGTGTTTGGCCAGGGCCGGATGGACGTGGAGCAGATCGTGGCCAAGCTGGACACCGGCGCGGAGATGCGCGATGCGAAAAAGCTGGCCGCCAGGGCCCCATACGACGTGCTGATCGTCGGCGGTGGCCCGGCCGGCGCAGCGGCGGCGGTCTACGCCGCGCGCAAGGGCATCCGCACCGGCGTGGTGGCTGAACGCTTTGGCGGCCAGTTGCTGGACACGATGGCCATCGAGAATTTCATTTCGGTGCAGGAAACCGAAGGCCCGAAAATGGTGGCCGCGCTGGAGCAGCATGTACGCCAGTACGACGTGGACATCATGAACCTGCAGAGCGCGGAGAAACTGGTGCCGGGAGCTGAGCTGATCGAAGTACGGCTGGCCAACGGTGCATCGCTCAAGAGCAAAACCGTGATCCTTTCCACCGGCGCACGCTGGCGGCAGATGAACGTGCCCGGCGAGGACCAGTATCGCAACAAGGGCGTGGCCTACTGCCCGCACTGCGACGGCCCGCTGTACAAGGGCAAGCGGGTGGCGGTGATCGGCGGAGGCAACTCCGGGGTGGAAGCGGCCATCGACCTGGCCGGCATCGTCAGCCACGTGACCCTGATGGAGTTTGATAGCACGCTGCGTGCCGACGCGGTGCTGCAGCGCAAGCTGCACAGCCTGCCCAATGTCAGCGTGCTCACCTCGGCCATGACCACCGAAGTGACCGGCGACGGACACAAGGTCAACGGGCTGGTGTACGCAGACCGCGGCACCCAGCAGCAGCACGCGCTGGGGCTGGAGGGCATCTTCGTGCAAATCGGCCTGCTGCCGAATACCGAGTGGCTGAGCGGCACGGTGGCGCTGTCGCCGCGGGGCGAGATCATCGTCGACGCGCGCGGGCAGACGTCCGTGCCCGGGGTGTTCGCCGCCGGCGATGCCACCACCGTGCCTTACAAGCAGATCATCATCGCAATGGGCGAAGGCTCCAAAGCAGCACTCACTGCGTTCGACCATTTGATCCGGAGCTCGGCGCCGTCCGCGCAAGCGGCCGAGGAAATGGAAATGGAAGTGGAAGCCGCATGATGCTTTTGCCTTCTCCCGGGGGGAGAAGGAAACCCATTGGACCAAGCCCATGAACCTGCGCGACCTCAAGTACCTGCTGGCGCTGGCCGACCATAAGCACTTCGGTCGTGCCGCCGCGGCCTGTTTCGTCAGCCAGCCGACCCTGTCCACCCAGATCAGGAAACTGGAAGAGGAGCTGGGCGTGTCGCTGGTGGAGCGCGCACCGCGCAAGGTCATGCTGACCCCGGCCGGTCGCGATGCCGCCGAACGCGCAAGGCGCATCGTGGCCGAGGTCGAGCAGATGAAGGAAGGTGCACGCCGCAGCCAGGATCCCGAGGCGGGCGCCGTGCGCCTGGGCATGTTCCCTACGCTCGGACCCTACCTGCTGCCGCACGTGATCCCGGGCATCCGCGAGCGTTTCCCCAAGCTGGAGCTGCTGCTGGTGGAGGAGAAGAGCGACGTGCTGCTGGCCAGGCTGCAGGAGGGCAAGCTGGACGCCGCGCTGCTGGCATTGCCTGTGCAGGATGACCAGCTGCACTGCGAGTTCCTGTTTGATGAGCCCTTCGTGCTGGCCGTGCCCGGGGGACATCCGCTGGCCCTGCGCGACTCGCTGGGCCTGGGCGAACTTTCGCAGCACAAGCTTCTGTTGCTGGAGGACGGCCACTGCCTGCGTGAGCAGGCAATGGAAGTGTGCCGGCTGTCTGGCGCCAACGAAAAATCCGAATTCCGCGCCACCAGCCTGGAGACCCTGCGGCAGATGGTCGCGGCCAATGTCGGCATGACCCTGCTGCCGATGCTGGCGGTGAAGCCGCCGGTGGCGCAATCACAGAACATCCATTTACTAAGTTTCAGCGACTCGCACCCCAGCCGCCGGATCGCCATGCTGTGGCGAAGGAGTTCGGCGATGGGCGGGTTCCTGCTCGAGCTCTCCAGGTTGTTTTCGGAACTGCCCGCTGAACTGTTCTCGCTCGCGCCTGGCAGCGAGCCGGCGCAGGCACGCAAAAGTGGCGACAAGCCCGTGACCCTGCAGATTCACTGAGTCCACATCAGGACCCCGAATCATATGCCCCCAATTTCCAAGCTGCATCCACCGCGCGACCTGTCCGTGGAGGTTGCCGACACCGGCGAGTTGCCACGCCAGATATCTTCCCGAAAGGACCAGGCCGGCAGCGTGCGGCGTATTGACGCCGTCCGCTTAGCGTCAGACTTGGCCGGAGAAGCGATGGCGGCCGAAAAACTCCGCGACGCCATCAACGCCTTCGCCAAGGATCAGCTGGGCCTGCGCCAGTCCATCGCCAGCCGGCTGTTCGCCGCAAGCGCGTGAACCTGCGCAACGCCATCCTTGGCTGCGTGCTGCTGGGCGGGCTGAGCTGGTGGTATTCCATGCGCGGTCCCGATCCGAGCTACGCCGCCACGGCCAGTCAGGGCTGCCCGCTGCCGCCAGCCACCGGCCGCCTCCAGGCACCGCTGCAGACGCCGGTGCCCGCGGGCATGCTGGCGTTTGCAGCTGCTGGCGCCACGCTGACGCCGCTGGCCGGTTTCAGCGTGGACGCACGCGTGCTGGCACGGCAGGACTACCGTCTTGGACGCGAAGCAGATCTCTCCCCGACCGACCTTGCCCTTGGCTGGGCGCGGATGCGTGAGCCGGCGGTGCTGTCGCAGCTGCATATCACCCAGTCCTCGCGCTGGTACCACTACCGCTGGGACAGCCAGCCGCCCTTGCCCGTGTCGGACATCGCGCGCAGCAGCGCCAACATGCACATGATCCCGGCCAATGCCGAAGTCGCAGCCGCCCTCGCCAGCGTGCGCCAGGGCGACGAGGTCCGCATCGAGGGATGGTTGGTGGATGCCCACATAGGGGATCAATGGCGCTGGCGCAGTTCCACCACCCGCGAAGACAGCGGCGCCGGCGCCTGCGAACTGGTCTACGTGTGCGCGATCCGCAGGCAGTAGCAGCGCGCGATACGCGCTGGATCAGGCGTCCAGGCCGATGCTGCAGCTCACCCCGGTTCCGCCAATGCCGCAATAGCCACCCGGATTCTTTGCCAGGTACTGCTGGTGGTCGTCCTCGGCGTAATAGAACGTGGGTGCCGGGTAGAGGATCTCGGTGGTGATATCGCCGAATCCCGCGTCGCGCAGGCGCTGCTGGTAGGCATCGCGGCTGGCGATGGCGGCGTCGTACTGCGCCTGCGAATGGCAGTAGATCGCGGAACGGTACTGGGTGCCGCGGTCGTTGCCCTGGCGCATGCCCTGGGTGGGGTCGTGGCTTTCCCAGAACACCTGCAGCAGTGATTCGAATGAGGCCTGGGCCGGCTCATACACCACCAGCACCGCTTCAGTGTGCCCGGTCTGGCCTGAGCAGACCTCGTCGTAGGTGGGGTTGGGGGTGAAGCCGCCGGCATAACCGACGGCGGTGGTGAACACGCCGGGCTGGGTCCAGAACTTGCGTTCGGCACCCCAGAAGCAGCCCATCGCGAACTGGACCTGCTGCAGCCCATCGAAGCCATCGCGCAGCGGTCGACCATTCAGGAAATGCAGGTTCTGCAGCGGCAGCGCGGTGGCGCGACCGGGCAATGCATCCTCCGCGCGCGGCAAGCGCTGCTTGAAAGCTCCAATACCCAGCATGTCGATCTCCGTTGAAAACAAAGTGAGGAATAAATGCGTGCCAACCCCCTGGTTTTCAAGCCAGCCGGACGGTCGACGGTCAGTCGGGAGTCCGCTCAGCCGGCGGCCGGACTGGTTTCCGGGGCCGGATCATCCTCTGCTTCCAGCGGAGCTTCCGCCAGCACCGCCAAGCAGGCGGAGGCTTCCTCTTCATAGCCTTCCGGCACGCACACCCGCAGCACCCCGAAGAGGGGCAGTTCCCCAACGCCTCCAAGCAGGGATTCGCCCATCACGAACGCGGGAATGTCTGCTTGTTCAAGCAGGTGCTTGGCCAGGTGGGCGTCAATCAAGGTCTGGGCGCGGTATACGACCTGCATGGCGGGAGATCCCTGGAAGCCTGGAATGCGGCGAATGGATGGCTGCTGCACCGGTTTGCGGCGCCGGGCATGGCGTGGTGCGGCAGTCTAGCCGCTGTGGGTCGGCTAAACTGTGAGCCCGCTTGCCAGGCCGACTGACCGCATGTCCGCTGGACCCAACCCCTCCGCCAACCCGGCTGCCGAGCCCGCCACCGGCGAAAAGCACGACTTCATCCGCCAGATCGTGCGCGAGGACCTGGCCAGCGGCAAGCATGCCGTCATCCACACCCGTTTCCCTCCCGAGCCCAACGGCTACCTGCATATCGGCCACGCCAAGGCGATCTGCCTGAACT
>JAJAZJ010000280.1 GCA_026785795.1 Pseudoxanthomonas sp. | reverse complement strand
GGGAAGCGGAGGGGCTTTTTTGATTCCCGGTTACCAATTCCGGATTCGCGATACACGTTTATTCAGTTGGCCGACACGCGTGTATTGGGAAGATTAGGATGCAGGTGGCGTGGTATACCACGCGCAGTACGTTGCTTTCCTGGAGCGGGCACGCACCGAATGGTTGCGCTTCCGCGGGCATGGACAGCAGCAGATGCGCGATGACCTGGACCTGGTCTTCGCGGTCCGCGCGATGCAGCTGGAGTTCCTGCGCCCCGCGCGCCTGGACGACCTGCTGGCGGTGACCGTGGATATACGCAGCTGCAGGCGCGCCAGCGTGGTGTTCGCGCAGTCGATCCGGCGCGGCGAGGAGCTGCTGCTGACTGCGCAGGTGCGGGTGGCGGTGCTGAGTGCAAGCAGTTTCAGACCCAAACCGGCGCCCGCTGCGTTGTATGAAGAATTCAAATCGCTGGAAGTGCCGGCCTAGCCCCACGCCAGCGCGCCCCACCCCCGAATCGCAAGCCTGAGGAAACAACGGATGATCGCAATGCTCCTGGCCCTGCAGGACACCCTGGTCGAAGCACTGCCTGCGGAGACCGTCGCGGCGGCCAGCCAGGCCACCGCCGCCGTCACCCACAGCGGGATCAACTACTTCGACCTGATGCTCAAGGCCAGCCTGCCGGTCAAGCTGATCGTCCTGCTGCTGCTGGCGGGCTCGGTGATCAGCTGGGTCATCATCTTCCGCAAGGCGCGCGTGTACAACCGGGCCAACCGCGAGGCCGATGAATTCGAAGGCCGCTTCTGGTCCGGGGCTGAACTGCATAAGCTGTATGCCACGACTTCCGACCCCAACCGCACGGTCAGCGGGCTGGAAGCGATCTTCGAGGCGGGCTTCCGCGAGTTCACCCGCCTGCGCGACAAGCGCAAACTGGACGGCCGCGCCCAGCTGGAAGGCGCGCAGCGGGCCATGCGCGCCACCTATGCGCGCGAAGTGGATCTGCTGGAGCACAACCTGGAGCTGCTGGCCAACATCGGCTCCACCGCGCCGTACGTGGGCCTGGTGGGCACCGTGTTCGGGATCATGGTGACCATGCACGACATGCTCAACAGCGGCGAGCAGGCCGGCATCGCCGCGGTGGCGCCGGGCATCTCCGAGGCGCTGTTCGCCACCGCGATCGGCCTGTTCGTGGCCATCCCCGCGGTATGGGCGTTCAACCGCTTTACCACCCGCGTGGATCGGCTATCGGTGCGCTATGAATCCTTCGCCGAGGAATTCAGCTCCATCCTGCAGCGCCAGTCCTCGGCTGACGAATAGGCCGATACCGATATGACTGCCGCCATCTCCCGCCACCGCAAGCGCCGCAAGCTCAAGTCCGAGATCAACGTGGTGCCGTACATCGACGTGATGCTGGTGCTGCTGATCATTTTCATGGTCACCGCGCCGCTGTTGACCCTCAGCGTGGACGTGGACCTGCCGAAGTCCAACGCGCGCTCGGTGGACAGCAAGGCCGATCCGATCATCGTCAGCGTCGACGCCGAAGGCCGCTATTCGCTGAAGCTGAAGGACGCGCCGGCCGAGCCGATCGATGCGCAGACGCTCAAGGCCAAGCTGGGCGCCTTCGTGCGGGAGAATCCGGACGTGCCGGTCTTCGTCGCCGCCCCCGGCAGCGCCGACTATCAGCGGGTCATGGACACCATGGTCATGTTGACCGAGGCCGGCGTGCCCAAGGTGGGCCTGATGAGCCAGCCCGGTGACAATGCACGCTGATACATTCTACCGCCCGCCGCGCCAGGGTCAGGAACCGCTGGCGCCGGCGCTGGTCATGGCAATCGGCCTGCACGTGGGCATCGCCCTGTTCCTGCTGCTGGCCTCCTGGTTCCCCATGTGGAAGCGCGAGATCCCGGCGGCGGGCGGCGCGCCGGCTATCGAAGCCTCGCTGGTGGTCTCGGCCGCGGACGTGCGCGCCGCCGAACTGGCCATGCGCGAGGCACCCAAGCCGCTCCCGCAGCCGGTCGACGAGGTGGAGGAAGTAGACACCGTGCCGCCGCCCCAGCCGCTGCCGGAGCCACGCCCGCAGGATTCCCCGGTGGCGCAGCAGCGCCAGGCGCAGGAGCGCATTCCCGTGCCGGATTCGGTGGACCAGGATGCCGCCAGCCGGCTGGCGATCTCGCAGGAAAAAGCGCGCCAGGAGCAGGAGGCCAAGCGCCGCCAGGAACAGATTGACCTGACCGAACAGCAGCGCGTGGAAGAGGCGCAGAAACAGCAGCGCCTCGCTAGGCAGCAGGAAACCCAGCGCGACACGCAGCTGGCCGACATCCGCCGCCAGCGCGCGCAGGCCGCCAGCGAGGCGCAGCAGGCCGAAAGCAAGCTGCGTGAGCTCACCGCGGCGCGATCTAGGCAGGCGCCCAGCGCCGGCCCCGCCGCAGCGACCGCAGGCAACAGCGGCAGCAACGACAAGCTGAGCGGTCAGTACGCCGCCGCGATCCAGCAGGCGGTGCTGGCGCAGTGGATACGTCCGGACTCGGTGCCGCGCGGGCAGCGCTGCCGCCTCACCATCCGCCAGCTGCCGGGCGGGGAAGTTGTGGATGTGGAGGTATCACCCGCCTGCCCTTACGACGAGGCCGGGCGCCGCTCGGTGGAGGCGGCGGTGCTG
>JAJAZJ010000279.1 GCA_026785795.1 Pseudoxanthomonas sp. | reverse complement strand
AACTCGGTGCGTTCAGCGCGCAGGAACTTGCGCCGGGCGGGGACGTTGTAAAACAGTTCGCGCACTTCCACCGTGGTGCCGGCTGGCTGCGACTTGGGCGCCACGGTGCCGAGCCTGCCGCCATCCACCTGCAGCGTCGCGCCGTGTTCATCCCCGGGGCGGCGCGAGGACAGGGAGAAGCGGCTGACCGAGGCGATCGAGGGCAAGGCCTCGCCACGAAATCCGAGCGTGGCCACGGCTTCAAGATCTTCCAGCGTGGCGATCTTGCTGGTCGCGTGGCGTGCGACCGCCAGCGGCAGCTGCTCGGGGGCGATGCCGCCGCCATCGTCGCGGATCCGGATCAGGCGGATGCCGCCCTCCTCCAGGTCGATGTCTATGCGCAGTGCGCCTGCATCCAGCGCGTTCTCGACCAGCTCCTTGACCACGGACGCAGGCCGCTCGACGACTTCGCCTGCCGCGATCTGGTTGATGAGGGTGTCGGGAAGCTGGCGGATCTGCACGTGGGGGCGGCACTGCGGCGCCGTCGGGGGGAAGGCGGCATGATCATAGCCGAGGGTCGGCGGTTACGGGTTACTACGGTGCGCCGGAACTGCCGCGCAGGCTTGCGGTGGCGCCTGCGGCGGCTTCAGCGGCCTGGGCGCGGGCCGCGAACACCGTGCCCGGCGGCGGCTGCTGGCTGAAGTACGTCACCACCCCGTCCAGCACGGCGCCGGCCACCTTGCGCTGGAAGGCCGGATCGATCAGCCGCTGCTCTTCTTCTGCATTGGAAATGAAGGCCGTTTCCACCAGCATCGACGGCATGTCGGAGGTGCGCAGGACCGCGAAATTGGCGCGCTCGATGTTCGGCTTGTGGTTGTTGCCCACCCGCTTGAGCCCATCCAGCACGTTGTTGGCGGCGTCTTCGGATGCCTTCATGTGCCCGCTCTGGGCCAGGTCCAGCAGTACCGAAGACAGCGTGTTATCGACCTGCTGCAGGCGCACCCCACCCACCAGGTCCGAGGCGTTTTCCTTGTCGGCCAGCCAGCGTGCGCGCTGTGACGAAGCGCCTTTCAGCGACAGCACGTACACCGAGGAACCGCGTGCATTGCGGTTTTCGGCTGCATCTGCATGGATGGAGACAAAGATGTCCGCCTTCCCGGCGCGCGCGCGCTGGGCGCGCTGCGGCAGGGAGATGAAGAAATCACCGTCTCGCACCAGGAACGCCTTCATCCCCGCGGTCGCATTGATCTGGCGCGCCAGCTCCCGCGCCATGGCCAGGGTCACATCTTTCTCGCGCTTGCCGGTCGGGCCGATGGCGCCCGGATCCTGCCCGCCGTGGCCGGCATCAATGGCGACCACCAGCGGGCGCATGCCCTTGCGCATCGGCACCTGCGGCAGCGGCCTGTACGGCTCGGGCGCAGGCACGGCGGCAGCGTTGGCGGCCACAGCCCGCGCGTTGGCCACGACCGACGCGGCAGGCGCCTGGCGGGCCGGCACGGAAGCTGGCAGTGCAGGCGACTGCCCGTTGAGAATGTCCTGCGGGGACCGCCGTGACGGTGCACTGGCCTGTTGCGCGACCGCCGCGGTCAACGCAGCCGTGGCCGCTGCGGCAGTCCGATGGCTGCTGCCGGGCAGGAAACCTGCCGGGTTGCTGGCTTGCGGTTTCGCGGTGACGAATTCCCCCGGCCATTCCAGCACCAGTTTGGCCCCCGTGGCGGTGGGCTCCATGCGCGGGCTGAGTAGCGCGACGGGTGCGGACAGGTCGAAGACGATGCGCAGGGTATCTGCCGAAGGCTGGCCGGTACGCACGGACTGGATGATGCCGCTGCCGGCGGGGAGCCTGAGGCTACGCGCTGCGCGCGATGCCGGCAGGTCCACCACCAGGCGGTCGGGGCCGGCGAGGGAGATGGTGCGGTATTCGCCCGACCCCTCCAGCAGGATTTCGGCCCGGGTTCCGGTGCTGCCCGCCGCGATGGACACGCTGCTGACCTCACCGGCAAATACCGGGGAAAGTGCCCCCAAGGCGAGCAAAATACCCACCCATGTCGCACCAAGTCTCGCTTTCCCCATCGCCATGGTCACGGATTCAACCACCATCACCTTAGGAATGCAACTATTTTTCCCTTATTTATCCGTGACCTGCCCATACTTCCTATCAGGATTGACGAGATAATGCCTGCAAGCCGCCGGTGAGCTGCAAATCCGACAGCCAGCCCTCCCCGACGATCGATCCAGCCTGCAGACGGACTCGACGGCCCGGCCCATCTGCCGCCAGCTCGACCCGCAGGTCCGCGGCGGGCAGCGCGCTACCGGCCCGTTCCGGCCACTCCACCAGCCACAGCGTGGCCTCGGCCTCGTCCAGGCCCAGAAAATCAAGCTCGGCCGCGTCTGCAATCCGGTACAGGTCAAGGTGCCAGGCCTCCCCTTGCGGTATGGCGTAACGCTCGACCAGGGCGTAGGTCGGGCTGCGAATTGCGCCCTGCACTCCCAGCCCGCGCAGCAGCGCGCGCGCCAGCGTGGATTTACCCGCGCCAAGGTCACCGTGCAGATGGACTACCGCAACTTCCGGTCGGCTTGCAGCCAGCGCATGACCCAGCGTATCGGTGGCGTCCACGTCGGCAAGCAGCATCGAAATCATGCGCCCAGCTCCGGATTGGCCAGCCTGCGCAGCGGCGCGAACAGATCCGAAGGCAGCAGCCCGCGCTGCCCCTGCGCAGCGGCGGCGTCAGCGGCCAACGAGTGCAGCAATGCACCTGCAGCGGCCGCGTCGAAGGCCGGCATACCCCCGGCGCGCAGCGCCAGGATGACGCCGGTCAGCACGTCGCCCATTCCACCCACCGCCATGCCGGGGTTGCCCGCATTGATCACGCGCGGGGTTTGCCCCGGCGCTGCCACCACCGTGCCCGCACCTTTGAGTACGACCACCGCCTGGTAGCGTTCGGCGATCGCCATCGCCGCCGAAAACCGGTTGCGCTGCACGCTGGCGACGTCGGTTTCAAGCAGGCGCGCCGCTTCGCCCGGATGCGGGGTCAGGATGGCATCGGCAAGTACAGGCGGGGCCGCCGAAATCAGGTTCAGCGCGTCGGCATCCAGCACCAGCGGTTTGCCGGAAGCCAGCGCAAGCCTGAGCAGGGCGCGGCCCCAGTCGTCCTGTCCCAGGCCCGGACCGACCGCAATTGCGTCAGCCTGGGCCAGCAGCGGGGTCAGTTCATCGCCGGATTCGACCGCATGCACCATCGCTTCGGGGCGCCGCGCCAGCACCGCAGTCACGTGGGCCTGGCGAGTGGCAACGTGCAGCAGTCCTGCACCGCTGCGCATGGCCGCATCGGCGCACAGCAGGATCGCGCCGCCGTGGCCATGGTCGCCGCCGATGCACAGCGCTCGCCCTGATTCACCCTTGTGCGTGTTGCGGCGGCGCGGCAGCAGCCAGTGCGACAGCGCGCCATGGTCCAGCAGCCACGCAGTGCTTTCGACCGCATCCATCGCATTGGCCGGGAGCGCCAGCGCATCCAGCGCCAGCTGGCCCACGTGCTCCAGCGCAGGCCCGGTGTACAGGCCTGCATGGCGCACGATGAACTGCAGGGTGTGCGCGGCAATGACCGCCTTGCCCGGGGCCGAGCCGGCATCCGCATCGATCCCGCTGGGCACGTCCAGCGCCAGCACCGGCGCAGCCTGCGCGTTGACTGCATCGATCAGCGCAGCGGAAAGGCCATCCGGCGCGCGCGACAGGCCGATGCCGAACAGTCCGTCGACGACTACATCGGCCTGCGGGCCCGACTCGGGAAACAGGCGGACACGCCCGCCCGCGGCCACGAAATCGGTACACGCGCGCTGGGCCAGGGGAGTTGCCGGTACGTGGTCGGCCAGGTGCAGCACCTCCACCTGGCGGCCGGAAACGTGGGCCAGGTGTGCCAGCACATAGCCATCGCCGCCGTTGTTGCCGGGGCCGCATACCACCATGATCCTCTGGGCATCAGGCCAGTGCTGCAACAGGTGTCGCCACCCAGCCTGGCCCGCCCGCTGCATCAGTACGTAGCCGTCGCCACCCAGCAGTTCCGTGGCGTTGGTGTCCACTGCGCGCGCCGCGCGGCCATCGAACAGGGGCAGGAATCCATGCATGGCATCGATTCTATACTTCACCCATGTCTTCCCCGCCCCTGCACCCCCTTCCCCGCACGCTGCCGGACCCCAGCGCGCTTGCCCGGCGTGTGCGCACCCTGGCGAGCGAGCTTGGCTTCCAGCGCTGTGGTATCACCGGCATCGAGCTGGGCGAAGACGAAGCCCATCTGCGCGACTGGCTTGCCGAAGGCCTGTACGGCACGATGGAGTGGATGGCGCGGCATGCAGACAAACGCGCAAGCCCGGGGGAACTGATTCCCGGCACCCTGCGGGTTATTTCCGTCGGCCTGGACTACGGACGCAATGACGACGACGAGGCCTGGGCTACGCTGGACGACGCTGGACGCGCCTACGTGGCCCGCTATGCGCTGGGCCGCGACTACCACAAGCTGATGCGCCAGCGCCTGCAGGTGTTGGCCCACCGCATCCAGGACGAAGTCGGTCCGTTCGGGCACCGCGTGTTCGTTGACTCTGCACCGGTACTGGAACGCGCCCTGGCGCGCAACGCAGGGCTGGGCTGGATAGGCAAGCACACCTGCCTGATCGACCGGGACGGTGGCTCATGGTTCTTTCTGGGCGAGATCTACATCGACCTGCCGCTGCCGATCGACGTGCCGGCCAGTGCACATTGCGGCACCTGCACGCGCTGTATTGATATCTGCCCCACCCAGGCGATCGTGGCGCCCTACCGGCTGGATGCACGGCGCTGTATTTCCTACCTGACCATCGAACACGAAGGCTCCATTCCGGAGGAACTGCGCGCGCCCATCGGCAACCGAATTTTCGGCTGCGACGACTGCCAGCTGGTCTGCCCCTGGAACAAGTTCGCCAAGCGCAGCGACGAGCCTGACTTCCGCGCCCGCAACGACCTGGATGTGGCCACCCTGCCGCAGCTTTTCGCCTGGAGCGAACAGGAATTCCTGTCCCGCACCGAAGGCTCGGCGATCAGGCGCAGCGGCCATGAGCGCTGGTTGCGCAATATCGCGGTGGCGTT
>JAJAZJ010000278.1 GCA_026785795.1 Pseudoxanthomonas sp. | reverse complement strand
GGGTCTGGCTCTGTTCAAACAGCTCTGCAAATGATTCGATCATTGAAAAAAATCTCGGTTGATGACGCAGACCGTGCGCACGCCTGGCGTACGTATCGATCCACCCGTTGTCGGCTTGGCGAGATTGCCTGTGCCGTGAGGGTTGAGGTTGGAAAACCGCCAGGAGCAAACCCGGCGGGACGGTGCCTGCCACGCTTGATCAACCGGTATGGAGCAGCCCCTGGAACCGCTCAGGGATGGACCAATGCCAGTACACGCTCCACGACCTGTTCGATGTTCTGGCCGGTGGTGTCGATGAGGACGGCGTCTTCGGCCGGCCTCAGGGGCGCCACCGTGCGCTGGGCATCACGGGCGTCGCGGGCGAGAATCTCGCGCAGCAGACCGTCAAGTGTGACCGAAACCCCTTTGTCTTTCAACTGGTTATAGCGTCTTTCGGCTCTTTCCTCGGCGCTGGCGGTCAGGAACACCTTGTATGCGGCATCGGTGAAGATCACCGTGCCCATGTCACGACCATCAGCAACCAGGCCCGGGGGCTGCCGGAAAGCCCGCTGCCGCTCCTTCAGCGCAGAGCGGACCTCCGGGAAGGCCGCGATCGCCGACGCGACCGCCCCGGTGGTTTCCAGCCTCAGTTCGGTGGGCGTATCCGCTCCGTTCACCAGCACCCGACGCGCGCCGGATGGGTTTTCAACGAAGGACACGGCGGTATCGAAGGTGCAGCGCACCAGCGCTGCGGGGTCTGAGATATCCAGGTTTGCCCAGCTGGCGGCCACCCCGACCGCCCGGTAGAGGGCACCGGAATCCAGGTAATGCCAGCCCAGGCGTTTGGCCACGATCCGGCTCACCGTGCCCTTACCGGCCCCCGAGGGCCCGTCGATGGTCATTACTGGCGTGACTTCAAGCATGACTACCCCGCTGGTTGCCCGGTAGTATGCCCCGCCCCGATACCCTGCCGCCTGCCGGTTGAACAGATGGCTTGAACTGGTGCCAAGGCGCTGGCTATAATATGCGGCTAATTCGGTTCCAGCTCCCACTCGAGGTATGTCATGAAAGTCCTTTCCTCCCTCAAGTCCGCGAAAACGCGCCATCGCGACTGCAAGGTCGTGCGTCGCCGCGGCAAGGTCTTCGTGATCTGCAAGTCCAATCCGCGCTTCAAGGCGCGCCAGCGCTGAGCGGCAATCCGCCCTGCGTCCCCAGAAAACCGCCGCGAGGCGGTTTTTTGTTGCCCTCCCTCGCCCGCCCGGGCGCGTGGCCACTCGGCAAACCGCCGCATTGCCAAGCGCTGCGGCAGTGCATCGGTTTTTGCCGGGCCGGTTTGCTATAAAGACAAGTCCTTTACGGAGCCACCCACATGAATCGTCGCACCTATGCCCTCCCGTTGCTCGCCCTGCTCGCTGCTGCCGGCAGCGCCGGCGCCGACACCCTGCTGATCGAGCGCACCCTGGCTGCGCCCACCGAGGCGGTGCCAGCGCGCGGCCAGAGCAGGGCGCAGGTGGAATCAAGGTTTGGCGCGCCACAGCAGAAGCTCGAGCCGCGCGGGGGCCAGCGCAGCCAGTGGCCGGTGATCTACCGCTGGGTCTATCCCGGTTTCACCGTGTATTTTGAGAAGGACCGGGTGATCGACGTGGTGGTGAACCGCGCCAGCCCCACCGAGGCCGGCCCCGCGCCGGCCATCCTCTAGCGCACGCATGAGTGATGCCTATCGTTTCCCGGCCGAATGGGAACCCCAGTCCGCGATCCTGATCGCGTGGCCGAACGCCGGGACCGACTGGGCCGATCGCCTGGCTGAGGTCGAGGACACCTACGTGGCGCTGGTGGCGGCCATCACCCGCTTCCAGCCGGTGGTCGTCTGCGCCGCGGACGAAGACCTGCAGACCTACGCCGAAGCCCGCCTGCGCTCGGCCCGGGTGGACATGGCCCGGGTGCGCTTCGTGCCCGCCGAATACGACGACACCTGGGTGCGGGACAGCGGGCCGATCACCCTGCGCACGGGCGACAGCTTCAAGCTGCTGGATTTCCGCTTCACCGGCTGGGGCGGGAAGTTCGAGGCCAGCCGCGACGATCGCCTGGTCGGCGAGCTGTCGGGCATGGAGCTGTTCCGCAATTATTTCGTGAAAGGCATCGATTTCGCCCTGGAAGGCGGCGCAATCGAGACGGACGGACAGCGCACCCTGCTCAGCACCTGGCGCTGCCTGCACCAGCGTCACCCTCAGGCCACGCGCGAGGAAATCACCGGCCGGCTCACCGACTGGCTGGAGCAGGACCGCGTCCTGTGGCTTGATCACGGCTATCTGGAAGGGGACGACACCGACGCACATATCGACACCCTGGCCCGCTTCGCCGATACCGACGCGATCGTATTCCAGGCCTGCGACGACCCCACCGATTCGCACTTCGCCGAACTGGCGGCCATGGCCAGGGAAATCGCCGCACTGCGCACCGTGGACGGCAGGCCGTATCGGCTGTTTCCGCTTCCGTGGGCCCAGCCCGTTCTGGACGAGGGCCGCCGGCTGGCTGCGTCGTACGCGAACTTCCTGATCATCAATGGTGCCGTGCTGATCCCGGCCTACGGCGATCCGGCCGACCAGCGCGCCGCCGCGGTGCTGGCCGACGCCTTCCCCGGCCGCGAAATCGTGCCTGTCCCGTGCCGTGCGCTGATCTGGCAGAACGGCAGCCTGCACTGCATCACCATGCAGCTGCCGCAGGGCCTGCTGCCGTAAGCGGATCGGGGCCACGCATTTTGCCGACGCGCCGTAGAAGGCACGTGGAATTACGGCTCAAGCGGTTCAGGGCAAAGGCCTCGGTTGTTTCGCCCAACAGCGCCGCTCGGCGCACCGACGCCCTTCACTCGCGTCTGACGTTGAAGACACGCGGCGGCGTTACATCCTTCCCAACGGGTCTGCCGACCTTGGTGAGCGACGGCCACAATCTTGCCGCAGCACGCCGTTGGCCCTTGTCACGCCCCCCGGCACCTTGGTTCCGGCACAAGCGGTTAAACTCCACGGTTTCCGCGCCCACCCACGCCCCATGACCCGCAAAATCCTCCCCGTTGCCCTGGTCCAGGAATGCAACCACGGCGATGCCGATGCCAACCTGGCGGTGATCGAGGCGCGCGTGGCGGAAGCGGCGAAGCAGGGCGCGCGTCTGGTCCTGCTGCAGGAACTGCACAACGGCCCCTACTTCTGCCAGCACGAGTCGGTGGCCGAGTTCGACCAGGCCGAGCCCATCCCCGGCCCCAGCACCCAGCGACTTGGACAACTGGCCAAACGCCACGGCGTGGTCCTGGTGGGCTCGCTGTTCGAGCGCCGGGCAGCGGGGCTGTACCACAACACCGCCGTGGTCTTTGAAAGCGACGGCAGCCTGCTGGGGAAGTACCGAAAGATGCATATCCCGGACGATCCGGGATTCCACGAAAAGTTCTACTTCACTCCGGGCGACCTGGGCTTCACCCCGATCCAGACCTCGGTCGGCAAGCTGGGCGTGCTGGTGTGCTGGGACCAGTGGTATCCCGAAGCCGCCCGCCTGATGGCGCTCGCCGGCGCTGAGCTGCTGCTCTACCCCACCGCCATTGGCTGGGATCCGGACGATGCGCAGGATGAAAAGAACCGCCAGCGCGATGCATGGATCCTCAGCCATCGCGGGCATGCGGTGGCCAATGGATTGCCGGTGCTTTCCTGCAACCGCGTTGGCCATGAAGCATCACCGCTGGGCGCATCCGGCATACAGTTCTGGGGCAACAGCCACGTGCTGGGCCCCCAGGGTGAATTCATCGCCGAAGCCGGGGCTGAGGCGCAGATCCTCAATGCAGAGATTGACCTGGCGCGCAGCGAGCACGTGCGCCGCATCTGGCCGTTCCTGCGCGACAGGCGCATCGATGCCTACGGCGACCTGCTGAAGCGGTACATCGACTGACTGCCCTGATGAGCCTGGACGGACGCTGCCTGTGCGGCCTGGTGCAGTATCGTGTCGACGGTACACCCCAGGTCATCCTCAACTGCCACTGCGATTTCTGCAGGCGCATGAGCGGCGCGCCGTTGTCCACCTACGTGGTGGTCTTGGACAAGGAGCTCGCAGTCACCCAAGGGGCTGAGGAGTTACGCAGCCATTCGGCCACCAGCAACGCCACCCGCCATTTCTGTGCGACCTGCAGCACGCCGCTTTTCAACCGCAACGTCCTTTATCCGGGACTGGCGATGCTTTACCTGGGCTCACTGGACGACGGCGCGGCGCTTGCACCTGCGCTCGATATCCACCGCGAAAGCAGGCTGCCCTGGATCGATTCGGTTAGCGAACTGGTCCACTACGAGCGCGAATACGTGCGCACGCCATGACCCTGCGCATACGCGGGGCCACCCTTGCAGATGTCCCCGCGATTACCGCCCTGTATGCGCGGGAAGTGCGCGAGGGTGTTGCCAGCTATGAGTACGACGCACCTAACGAAGCGCAAATGGAGCAGCGGGTGTCCGATCTGCTTGGCCAGGGATTTCCCTACCTGGTCGCCGAAGTGGACGACCGCTTCGCCGGCTACGCCTACGCCGGCAGCTACCGCAGCCGCAGCGGCTACCGCTGGACGGTGGAAGAGTCGGTCTACGTGGACACGCATGCGCGGGGCCACGGCGTTGGTGTCGCACTTTTGACGGAGCTGATACTTCAATGCGAATCGCTCGGGTTCCGGCAGATGGTCGCGGTGATCGGCGAGCCCGGCAACGGTGCTTCGGTGGCGCTGCATGAAAAACTGGGCTTCAGTACGGTGGGCGTGTTTACCGGCCTGGGCCGCAAGCACGGGCGCTGGCTGGATACCGTGCAGATGCAGCGCGCGCTTGGCCAAGGTGATCAGACCGCGCCCTACGGTGACACGTCTTGACGCATTTTCCTGCGGCTTCCTGCGCGAACGGCGCTCACCGTCTTGGCGATCGCCGCCGCTGTTCCGCTCCCAACCTGCCGCGCCAACGCTGGACCCGAACCAATGAATGAACTGACTTCCATCCCGCTGCAGGACGATCCGCTGGCCGGGCAACCACACCAGATCATCGAGCGCGACGGCGTGCGCTACACCCTGCTCGGCACTGCCCACGTGTCCAAGGCCAGCGTCGATGCGGTGGTGGGCGCGATCGGTGCAGGAAACTACGACGCGGTGGCGGTCGAGCTGGATGCGCAGCGGCTGCAGGCCCTGACTGATCCCGATTCGCTGGCCAAGCTGGACCTGGTGAAAGTGGTGCGTGAGGGCAAGGTGGCGCTGTTCGCCGCCAACCTGGGGTTGGCCGCCTACCAGCGCAGGCTGGCTGCGCAGCTGGGCATAGAGCCCGGCGCAGAGCTCAAGGCCGCGACTGTCGCAGCCAAGGATCGCGGCCTGCCGGTGCACCTGATTGACCGTGAAGTAGGCGTGACCTTCAAGCGGATTTCAGCCCGGCTGGGATTCTTTGGCCGGATCAAGCTGGCCGGCAGCCTGGCCGTGGGCCTGTTCGCCGATGACGAGGTGGGCGAGGAGGAAATCGAAAACCTCAAGCAGGGTGACCTGCTGGAATCCAGCTTCGGCGAGTTCGCCAAACAAAGCCCGGCGCTGTTCGGCGCGCTGATTGACGAGCGCGACCAGTACATGGCCGCGCGCCTGCGCCAGATCGAAGTACCCGCCGAGCGCCAGACCAATCAGCACGCACCCTACGAAGTACTGGCGGTGGTCGGGGCGGGCCACCTGCAGGGACTGGCCCGCTATCTGCGGGAGGAAACGCGTGATCCGGCCTCGCGCTGCGCGGAACTGGACCAGGCCACGTCGAAGCGCAAGCTCCCCTGGTTTACCATTGCCCTGACCACGCTTGTGCTGGGCGGGATCGCGTGGGGCTTCTGGCAGGGTGGCACAGCCGTAGGCACGGAACTGCTGATGCAATGGGTGCTGTTTACTTCAGGACTGGCGGCAGTGGGCTGTGCACTGGCGGGGGGCCACCCGTTGAGCATCCTGGCCGGGGCCATCGCGGCCCCGCTGAAGCCCTTCCGCCCCGGCATACCGGCAGGCGCCTTCAGCGCGCTGGTCGAACTGCGTCTGCGCAAGCCGTCCTACGCGGACTTCCTGGCCCTGCGCGACGACACCCAGACCCTGCGCGGCTGGTATCGCAACGGCGTATCGCGCGTGGTCCTGAACTTCATCCTGACCAACCTGGGCACCGGCATCGGGGTGTGGATAGCCGGCGCGCGCATTTTCTCCCGACTGGTGGCCTGAGTCAGGCCAAGCCCGGCTCAGCGGCGGCCGCCACCGGCGCGGCTTTGCCCCCGCGCGCCCGCGCAATCAACCGCGCGGTGCCGTTGCGCAGATCATCCAGGATGGCGTAGATGGTGGGCAGGAACAGCAGGCTGACGATGGTCGAGAACGCCAGGCCACCGGCGATTGCGCGGGCCATCGGGTAGTAAGCGGGACCGCCGCCGCCAATCTGCGTGGTGCTCAGCGCAATCGGCACCATGGCCAGGATCGCCGTGCCCATGGTCATCAGGATCGGGCGCAGGCGTTCGCGGCTGCCCTCCACCAGCGCATCGGTGCGCGACTTGCCGCGCCTGCGCAGGTTGTTGATGTGTTCGACCAATACGATGCCGTTGTTCACCACCACGCCCATCAGCACCAGGATTCCGATGAAGGCCATGATGTTGAACTCGGTGCCGGTCAGCCAGAACAGCCAGAACACGCCGAAGATCGAGAACACCACGCCGCTCATGATGGCCGCGGGGAACAGCAGCGACTCGAACACCGCAGCCATCACGATGTAGATCAGCACCAGCGCAATGAGTAGATTGATAATCATCTGCTTGCCGGCATCATCCTCTTCCTGGAACGCGCCGCCGTCGAAGGTATAGCTGTAGCCGGCGGGGAACGAGGCCGTATCCAGCTCTGCTTCCATCGCCTTGCGCGCTTCGGGAATAGTGACCTTGTCGCCCAGGCTGGCCTGGATGGTGAGGGTGGTCTGGCGGTTGGTGCGCGAAATGCTGGTCGAGGCCGGGGTCACGCCCACGTCGACCATGCTCAGCAGCGGCACGGTGCGTCCATCGGGCGCGCGGACCATGAAAGAAGCCAAATCCTCGGTGCCGTATTCCTCGGCCCCGGCAAAGCGCACCCACACCGGCACCTCATTATCGCCACGGCGGAATTCGCGCAGGGGCGCGCCGCGCAGGGCCACGCCAACGAAGTTGGCCACCTGCTGGGCGCTGAAACCGAACGCCGCCGCACGCTCGCGGTCCACCCGCACCGACAGCTCGCTATTCTGGTCGCCTGCATCGACGCGCACGTCACGCAGTTCCGCGCGCTTGGCCAACGCCGGAATGATTTCCCTGGCCAGCTCTTCCAGGGTCTCGGTGGAGTCACCCACCAGCTGAACCTGCACGTTTTCGCCCGGCTGGCCGCCGCCACCGCCCGGCCCACCGCCCTCACCTCCCGCGATGCCCAGCGTGGCGCGCGCTAACTTGGGCAGGCCTTCGCGGATGCTTTCAGCCAGCGCCTTGGTATCGCCGGCTGACTTCATGTCGAATTTGATGTTGGTGTTGGCCCCACCCTGCTCGCTGTACCAGGAATAGACCTGCTCGATGTGGAACTTCTTGCGGTTCTGGTCCAGGTAGGCCTCGACCTTGGCCACGTCGCTGGACATCTGCGGCAGGCTGTAGGAGCCCTTCCACAGATAATAGATGCTGGTCTCGCCGCCATCATCCCCACCGAACATGTTCTTCTTGGTCAGGACCATGGGCACGATGCTGATGGCGACGATCAGCAGGATGCCGGTCACGCTCCAGCCGCGGTGCTCCAGGGTCCAGCGCAGGATCCGCGCATACCGCGCCTGCATGCGCGGGATGATGCCGGTGCCGCTGGCCAGCATGGGCGGGGTCTTCATCCGCGCCGCCAGCATGGGGATCAGGCTCACCGCCACCAGCCACGAGGCCAGCAGCGACACCGAGATGGTGATCGCGATCTGGGACAGGTAGATGCTGAGGAAATTGCGTTCGCCGAACAGATTGGGCACGAACACGATGCAGTGGCTCAAGGTGCCCGCGGACAGCGCGATGGCCACGTTGCGGGTGCCGATGATGGAGGCCGCGCGCGGCTGGTCGGGCATCCGCTCGCGCTCCTGGTAGATGCTTTCCACCACCACCACGGCATTGTCCACCAGCATGCCGATGGCCAACAGCAGGCCCATCATGGTGAGTATGTTGAGCGTTACCCCGGCGAAGTACATGAAGCCCAGGGTCATGATGAAGCAGATCGGGATGGCCAGGGTCACCATCAGCGTCGAGGGCCAGTGGCGCAGGAAGAAGAACAGCACTGCCACAGAAAGCAGCAGGCCAATGCCCCCGGCTTCGGCCAGCTCCAGCAGCGAGCTGGTGACATTTTCACCCTGGTTGTCGATCACCTTGATCTGCACGTCGCTCAGCGAAGGCTGCTTGCGGATCTCGTCCACTTCCTTGAGCGCATCGCGGGAAACCTGCACCAGGTTGGCGCCGCGCTCCTTGAACACGTCGATGCCCACCGCCGCGCGTCCGTCCAGACGGCGTCCATAGGGCATGCGCTGTGGCTTGAGCCGGACATCGGCGATATCGGACAGGCGCACGCCCGAGTCATTGATTACCAGGTCACGCAACTGCTGCAGGTCGGTCAACTCACCCACCGGCTGCACGCGCAGGCGCTGCCCGCCGTCGGTGATGGTGCCTGCCGATACCGAGAAATTGATCGACTGCAGGCGTGCGGTGAGCTCATTGAGCCCCAGGTCATGCGCGGTCAACCGGTCCTGGTTGATCGCGATTTCCACCTCGTTGGCGGGGGCGCCGGAAATGTCCACTCTGGCCACGCCGGGGATGCGCTCGATGCGCCGCTTGAATTCGCGGTCGATCAGGTCGTAGGAATTGGTCAGGTCGTTGTCGCTGGCCAGGCGCACGCGCAGCACCGGCAGGTCGGTGGTCGAAAACTTGAGCACCTGGTAACGCTGCAGGTCATCGGGCAGCTCATCGCGTATCGCATCGATGCGCTCACGGGCTTCGGAAGCGGCGATCGCGTCATCACGTTCCCAGTCCGAGAACTGGATGAACACCTGCGCGCCATCGGCGTTGGCCGAGGCGTTGATGCTCTTGATGCCGCTCATCGTGGCTAAGGCCTCCTCCACCGGCCTGAGCACGGTCCGCTCCACTTCCTCCGGCGTGGACCCGGCATACGGCAGCTGCACGAAGATGAAGGGCGGCGAGATCTCCGGGAAGGCTTCAAGCGGCAGGCGGAAGGCCGCGATCAGGCCAATCGCGACCAGCGACACGAAGAACATGATCGTGGTGACCGGCCGCTTGATGCTGAACTCGGCGACGCTCCCGCAGGCTCCAGC